>JAKQKY010000426.1 GCA_029560415.1 Bacteroidota bacterium
TTTTACCACGGGATTGTCTAAACGAAGAATATTATCCCAGATGCTTTTGTTCTCATCAAAGGGTGTTTCCTGCTGCAGCATGATCACTTTCACTTCTTTGCGTACCCAGATGGTACCGCTGTCGGCCGTATCTAACCCGGCGATAATCTTTAAAAGGGTGGATTTACCGCTGCCGTTACGGGCCACCAGGGCAATTTTATCTCCTTCTTCTATATGAAAGCTGATGTTGTTGAATAAAGTTCTTATCCCAAACGATTTACTGATATTTTCTATTGAAGCGTAGTGCATGGCGCAAAGGTAACGGAGATAGGGTTGTTGTGTTTCAACAACAAATTCTAATTATGCCGGGTACCCAAATCAAGGATTTAAAATAGTCAAACTATGTGTGGGCCAGATAGTGACATTAGCGCCTGGCATAACGGTTAGCTTATTAACAGTAACATGGGAGTTGATTGCAACATTACCGCTGTAAATAAGCACATTGGAATTGCTTGTTGGTACACTGTTACAAGACCAGTTGTTAGGGTTACTCCAAAGAACATCTGAAAACCCGGTCCATACATGGAGCGAACTGTCAGCAACTACCACATTCGTATTGGCAACAGGATTAATGCAGCTGTCTGAACTATTAATGCGGTAAGTAATTGTATAGATACCTGTGTCAGCCGAAGCTACATTTATAACACCGGAAATACTGTCAATAAGCAAGGATGGGTTTGCGCTGAACCTGCCACCTGTTGCCCCGTTAACTGTCGGTGCAAGCGTTGTGCTTTCGGTTTTGCAATACACAACCTTTGGATAGCTCACTTGTATGTTGGTATTATATCTTTCTGGCACATTCACCATTACACTTGAATAACATCCGGTGCCGGGCTCCCTCACTCCAATTTCATACATGCCTGCTGAAACAAATGGGTACTCAGCAGATACTTGAAAAGGGGAGTTATTAATACTATAAGCATAACCGGGTCCAACAGGGTTGATAATACTGATCTTTCCATTTGCCTGGCCAGGGCAAGCATTTTGAATCGATACTATTGGTTGCCGTATCACATTAATAGTATCCGTTGCATATACAAGGCTGTCTCTTACGGGAAACTGGAAAGGATACTGCACATTATAATAGGAAGATTTTACAATGTATTGTGCAGAAGTTGAATCAGGACAAATATTATCAAATGATACGAGGTAGTTTCCGTTGCCATTATTCGTAGTATCACCCGCTGCTACTAACTCGCCTGTTGACTTATACAATTCAACTTTTTTTAGAAGCGATGCACCTGCATTTGGTGCAAAACGCCATGCTTCATTCATGTTAAGCCCGCCCCAACGTGGGGTTGTCCATGCAGACCTGCCCGGAGCCATGATACCATTATCCCGGTTATAATTCTGCATACCGATCATGGCATTGCCATTATTCCAAACAGTGCAGACTTCCCTTTCAAACAAATGTATTTCCACCAGGCCCAGTCCCTCGTACAATGTTATCTGGTATGTATTATTGATCTTATTCCAGCAGGCATTTTCATAACAGGGTACTTTATAAAAGGTGAGTATCCACTTTCGGTGAGGCGCTGTTCCGGTCACGTCGTACTTTATCTGTTTGGATGGAGAAGTATTGGGAAACTGTATATCAACATCATGAAATACCCCCATAATAATATCCCTGTCATAATCATTACTGGGTAATGTACTTGGAGTAATTTGCCACTGCGCCATTGCATTTGCTTTTGATATATCAAAACTTATCGTTCCATTAGTACCAATTATAAGACTGGCATGTAGAAAACCATAAAACGGAAAATCAAACGGAAGCGGGATAATGGGTGTATATCTGTCATCGCTAGCAAGCGCAACAACACCCGGAGCAGCCGGCGAAACATTTGGCTTGAAGCAGGCGGCTTTATTCACCGAATACCTATCGGATAAAGCCCGGATAACCGGAACCGTTGTTTGTAAAGTAAGGCAGCTTTGCCCACAAGCAAGTGTTGTATCTTTTGTACAATTAAAAGAAAATGCGCTTTGCGGAAGCTGCGCATTACAAAAGCCATAAAAAGAAATACCAATGATAAAAAGGATCAGCCGCTGCATAAGAGCTTATTTTGGAGAAACTAAAAATACGGCTTTTACCAGCAAAAAAAAGCCGCTTAAAAAAGCGGCTACATTTTGTATGAAAAATTGCCAAAAACGTTATTGATACACCCTGATATAATCAATCTCCATGGAGGCGGTTGTTACAGCAGGATCGATCACCCCGCCAAAATTTCCGCCCATGGCCACATTGCAAATGATAAAGAAATTATGATTAAAAGGAATGCTTGCTGAATTAGCTACCGTATGAACTGTCTGGCCATCTACCGAAATTTTTATTTCAGTAGCCGACCAATCAAGAGAATAAACATGAAACTCAGTAGACACATTGCTCACAATCCTGCTGCCGGTATTGGCATTGCCACCTGACCTTCCTGGATAATGTAAGGTGCCATGTATCCTGTTTTGATCATTGCCTACATGCTCCATGATATCTATTTCGCCGCAGGCGGGCCAGCCAACTGTG
>JAKQKY010000427.1 GCA_029560415.1 Bacteroidota bacterium
TTTTACCACGGGATTGTCTAAACGAAGAATATTATCCCAGATGCTTTTGTTCTCATCAAAGGGTGTTTCCTGCTGCAGCATGATCACTTTCACTTCTTTGCGTACCCAGATGGTACCGCTGTCGGCCGTATCTAACCCGGCAATGATCTTTAGCAGGGTGGATTTACCACTGCCGTTACGAGCCACCAGTGCAATTTTATCTCCTTCCTCTATATGAAAGCTGATGTTATTGAATAAAGTTCTTATCCCAAACGATTTACTGATATTTTCTATTGAAGCGTAGTGCATGGCGCAAAGGTAACGGAGATAGGGTTGTTGTGTTTCAACAACGATTCTAATTATGCCGGGTACCCAAATCAGGGATTTAAAATAGTCAAACTATGTGTGGGCCAGACAGTGAGATTAGCGCCTGGCATAACGGTTAGTTTATTAACAGTAACATTGGAATTTATTGCAACAGTACCGCTGTAAATTAGCACATTGGAAGTGCTTGTTGGTACACTGTTGCAAGACCAGTTGCTAGGGTTTCCCCAAAGAATATCTGACACTCCGGTCCATATATGCAGCGAACTGTCAGCAACGACTACATTCGCAGTTGCAACGGGATTAATGCAGCTGTCTGAACTATTAATACGATAAGTAATTGTGTAAATACCAGCATCAGCTGAAGTTAAATTGATAACGCCGGACACACTGTCAATGAGCAAGGATGGGCTTGCGCTGAACCTGCCACCAGTTACCCCGTTAATTGCTGGTGAAGGCGTTGTACCTGCTGTTGTGCAATAAACAACCTGGGGATAACTCACTTGTGTGTTTGTATTATAGGCTTGTGGTACATTAACAGTTACACTTGAATAACAGCCGGTTCCGGGTTCCCTCACTCCAATTTCATACATTCCTGCAGAAAGAAACGGGTACTCATGAGATACCTGGAAAGGGGAGTTATTTATATTATAAGTATAACCGGGTCCAACAGGATTGATAATGCTGATCTTTCCATTTGCCTGACCAGGACATGCGTTTTGAATCGATACAATTGGTTGCTTTACCACATTTATAGTGTCTGTTGAATATATGATACTATCTGCCGCAGGAAACTGGAAAGGATATTGAAAATTGTAATAGGAAGATTTTACAATGTATTGTGCAGCAGTTGAATCAGGACAAATATTATCAAATGATACGAGGTAGTTTCCGTTACCATCATTCGTAGTATCACCCGTTGCTACTAACTCTCCTGTTGACTTATACAATTCAACTTTTTTTAAAAGCGATGGCCCTGTATTCGGAGCAAAGCGCCAGGCCTCATTCATGTTAAGTCCGCCCCAGCGGGGAGTTGTCCATGCCGACCTGCCCGGAGCCATGATACCATTATCACGGTTATAATTCTGCATACCGATCATGGCATTGCCGTTATTCCAAACAGTGCAGATTTCCCTTTCAAATAAATGTATTTCCACCAGGCCCAGTCCCTCGTACAAACTTATCTGGTATGTATTATTGATCTTGTTCCAGCAGGTACTTTCATAACAGGGTACTTTATAAAATGTGAGTATCCACTTTCGGTGAGGCGCTGTTCCTGTTACATCGTACTTTATCTGTTTGGATGGAGAGGTACTGGGGAACTGTATATCTACATCATGAAATGCCCCCATTATAACAGCCCTGTCGTACGAATTACTTGGCAAACTCCCTTGTCCATTTGGTATGGTCCATTGCGCACTTAGATTTGCATTTGATAAGTCAAAACTTATTATCCCGTTTGTACTAATTACAAGCTGGCCATATATTATGCCATAAAAGGGAAAATCAAATGGAAGGGGAATAACAGGGGTATAAACATCATCGATACCAAGGTTACTGCTAGTACCGGGAGCCGAAGGAGAAATGTTTGGCTTGAAGCAGGCAGCTTTATTCACAGTATACCTGTCGGATAAAGCCCTGATAGCCGGAACCGTTGTTTGTAAAGTAAGGCAGCTTTGCCCGCAAGCAAGTGTTGTATCCTTTGTACAATTAAAAGAAAAGGCATTTTGCGGAAGTTGGGCTTTACAAAAGCTATAAAAAGAAATACCAATAATAAAAAGGATCAACCGGTGCATAAGAGTTGGTTTTGAAGAAACTAAAAATACAGCATTTCCAAGCACAAAAAAAGCCGCTTAAAAAAGCGGCTACGTTTTGTATGAAAAATTGCCAAAAGCGCTATTGATACACCCTGATATAATCGATCTCCATCGAGGCGGTTGTTACAGCAGGATCGATCACCCCGCCAAAATTTCCGCCCATTGCCACATTGCAAATGAGAAAGAAATTATGATTAAAAGGAATGCTTGCTGAATTAGCTACCGTATGAACTGTCTGGCCATCTACCGAAATTTTTATTTCAGTAGCCGACCAATCAAGAGAATAAACATGAAACTCAGTGGATACATTGCTCACAATCCTGCTGCCGGTATTGGCATTGCCACCTGACCTTCCTGGATAATGTAAGGTGCCATGTATCCTGTTTTGATCATTGCCTACATGCTCCATGATATCTATTTCGCCGCAGGCGGGCCAGCCAACTGTG
>JAKQKY010000450.1 GCA_029560415.1 Bacteroidota bacterium
ATTCAGGGCCATTCAAACCTATGAATGGTTATGGAAGAAAAATGCACGGCATTTTGATGATATGAGCAATCTTTCCCTGGAACTGCGTAAAAAACTGGCCGAAGACTTCACGCTGCAGGCCATTACGGTTGATGTGACTCAAACCAGCAGTGATGGCACGCTTAAGTCACGCTTCAAAACGCATGATGGCCATTTGCTTGAAGGCGTGATCATTCCTACTGAAAAAAGAAATACGGCCTGCGTTTCATCGCAGATCGGTTGCAGTTTAAGCTGCTCTTTTTGTGCCACAGGCCTGATGGAGCGTAAACGCAACCTCGACTTTGATGAAATTTACGACCAGGTTGCCCTGCTGAATGAACAAAGCGAAAAGATTTATGGTACCGGCCTGACCAATATTGTGTACATGGGCATGGGTGAGCCATTGCTCAATTATAAGAATGTTTTAAAATCCATCGAAAGGATCACTGCGAGCGACAGCATGGCCATGAGCCCTAAACGCATTACCGTGTCTACAGCCGGCGTTTCCAAAATGATCCGCCAGTTGGGCGATGATAAAGTGAGATTTAACCTGGCCTTATCGCTCCATGCAGCTACCGATGAAAAGCGGAACAAGATCATGGCCATCAACGAAACCAATAACATTGCTGCCCTGGTAGAAGCGCTGAATTATTTTTACGATCAAACCAAGAATGATATCACCCTGGAATATGTTTTATTGAAAGGCGAAAACGACAGCCTGGAAGATGCAGAAGAACTTGTGAAAGTGTACAGGAAGATTCCAACACACCTCGTGAATGTGATTGAATACAATTCTGTATTGGGCATTCCATTTGAAAAATCGGGAGAAGACAGTACCCAATTATTTACCGACTTCCTGGTAAAACACAAGGTAAATGTGAGGGTTCGTCGAAGCCGTGGTAAAGACATTGATGCCGCTTGTGGACAACTGGCCAATAAAGGGTAAATGGGCATTACGTTCTCTTTAACATAGTATTATTAAACGAATAGGCATGTTGCCGGTCTATCCTGCATAACAATTAAAAAAACGAACCATGAAAAAATTATTAGTATCGTTATTAGCCATCACAGTGATCAGTTTTTCTGCCATAGCGCAGGAAAAGAGAGCCATGAAGCATCATGATGAAAAAATGCTTAAAGGCGGGAAAAAAGGTCCGGATAAAATGATGAAGGAACTTAATTTATCTGATGCACAGAAAAGCCAGGTAAAAGCCATCCGCGAAGATCACCGCAAACAGATGCAGGCATTGAAGCAAAACGATAAAATGACTGTGAAGGAAATGAAAGATCGTAAAGAAGCCATCCGTAAAGATGAAAAAGCAAAAATAGACGGCCTGTTAACCAGCGAACAAAAAGCGAAAATGGCCGAATTGAAAGTACAGCGTGAAGCAAGAGAAAAAGTGCACTATGATAAGAAAATGGTTGAAATGAAATCAAAACTTTCGCTTACCGACGACCAGGTAGCCAGGTTGAAAAGCTTGCATGAAAGCAATGATGCTAAGATGAAATCAATCAAAGAAGATCAAACGCTAAACCGCGATGCCAAAAAGCAACAATTGGAAGCTTTACGAAATAAAGCACAGGAAGAAAGGAAAACGATCCTTAATGCCGATCAGCTAAAAAAAATGGAAGAAATGAAAAAAGGTGGCGGAAAAGGTAGAAAACAACAAACAAAATAATGACCATATTAAAACCCTGAATCACTGGCGCAATGTAGATTGCGCCTTTTTTTTGGGCTCCCGAAAAGCAAACTGGTCAGACCGGGTTAACACAAAAAAATACAGTATCTTCACCGCTCATTCCTGTTGAAAAAACAGTATAAAAACAAGTATATGAGCCAGTCTCCCTTCCAGAAATTTGTCGCCCCAAAAAAAAACAGTGTAGTTAAAGAAGAGATCCGCCAGGATAAAAAGAAAGCACGCAAAGAAAAAAATGCGTATTTCGATAAACTAAAAGAAGAGAAATACCAGGCCAGGATGGCTGCCAAAGGCAAAGCTGTTGCTAAACCGCCTGTTGCTGAAACAAAAGAACCAGCTAAATCAACCTCTAAAAAAATCCCTTCTAATAAACCAGGCGAAAAAACGGTGACCACTGATACGGTGATGCCGCTGAATAAATTCCTTGCTCATTGTGGTGTATGTTCACGAAGAGATGCAGTTGCCCTTATCAGTGAAGGCAAAGTAAAGATCAATGGCACCGTGGCAACTGAACCCGGATATAAAGTACTTCCCACGGATGAGATCGTATTCAACAATAAAAAACTATTTGTCACCAAGAACCTGGTGTACATCCTGTTGAATAAGCCTAAAGACTATATAACCACCACCGATGATCCGCAGGGGCGCAAAACGGTATTGCAATTGATTCAGAAAGCTACCACAGAGAGGGTTTATCCTATTGGCCGGCTCGATAGGAACACATCAGGCGTTTTGTTACTTACCAATGATGGTGACCTTACGCAGAAATTATCGCATCCAAGTTATGAAGTGAAAAAGATCTATGAAGTAAAACTGGATAAGGTGTTGACCAAGGGTGATTTTGAAAAGATATTGAGTGGATTGATCCTTGAAGATGGTCCAGTACAGGTTGATAGCCTGGCTTATGCAGATTCAAAAGACAAATCGATCATTGGAATTGAAATACACAGTGGCCGCAACCGTATTGTTCGCCGCATTTTTGAACACCTGGGCTATGATGTAAAAGGCCTCGACCGGGTGATGTATGCCGGACTCACCAAGAAAAATGTGGAACGCAGCAAATGGCGTTATCTCAGCGAAAAAGAGATCAGGCTCCTCAAATTTCTGAACGCTTCAAAAAAGAAATAACCTTGGCAAAACATTCACCCGGGATCATTTTTGAAAATGACGATTTCGTGGCCATCAATAAACCCGCTGGCCTGCTCACCATCCCCGACAGGGAACAAACCGAAAAATCGCTTAAAGAATTTCTCATCGATAAATATGGTAAGATCTTTACCGTGCACAGGCTGGATAAGGACACCAGTGGCCTGGTCATCTTTGCCAAAACAGAGGAAGCGCATAAATTCTTTTCCCGCCTTTTTGAAGAAAGGAAAATTGAAAAATTTTATTTGGGCATCGTTTTAGGTAAGCCTGAAGAAACTTCCGGATTGATCGATGCACCAATTTCAGAGCATCCCTTGCACAAAGGCCTGATGAATGTGCATCGCAATGGCAAACCTTCGCAAACCAGCTACGAAGTGTTGGATGCACATAAACATTATTCCCTGGTATCGTTTCAACTCCATACCGGCCGTACCCACCAGATACGTGTACACGCTAAAAACATTGGTCATCCTTTGGCAGGCGATCCGTTGTACGGTGATGGCAAACCCGTTTTATTGTCATCAGTAAAGAAAAAATTCAAACTCAGCAAACACGATGAAGTTGAAAGGCCCATTATTAACCGGCTGGCCCTTCATTCCTATAAACTCATTTTTGATAACATGCAAGGCGAACGAACCGAACTGGTGGCCGAAATGCCCAAAGAATTCAGGGCACTTATGCAGCAACTGAAAAAACTGGGATAAAAAAAACTCCCGGAAAATTCCCGGGAGCTGAATTTGTAAAAATCAAAAAAATATTAAATATCCGGCTGGGGAGTATAACGTAAGTATGGTTTTACAACCCTTACTCCCTTATCAAATTTTTTGATCGCATCTTCGGTGCTAACAGAAATGGCAACAATTACATCCTCTCCATTTTTCCAGTCTGCCGGTGTTGCTACGCTGTATTTGGCAGTCAGTTGCAATGAATCGATCACGCGAATCACTTCGTGAAAATTACGTCCTGTACTCGCAGGGTAAGTAAGCGATAGTTTTAATTTCTTATCAGGACCGATGATGAATAATGAACGAACCGTAAAGGTTTCAGACGCATTCGGGTGAATCATATCGTAAAGTGTGGCAACTTTTTTATCAGGATCGGCAATTATGGGGAAATCCACGCTGCAATGCTGCGTTTCATTGATGTCGTTACGCCACAACAGGTGCTTATCCAATGGATCAACACTTACTGCAAGCACTTTCACGTTACGTTTTTCAAACTCATGTTTCAACAATGCCGTTTTACCAAGTTCGGTGGTACAAACCGGCGTATAATCGGCAGGGTGAGAAAACAAAACACCCCATCCATCTCCCAGGTATTCATGGAAACTGATCTCACCTTCTGTTGTTTGTGCCGTGAAATCCGGAACAATATCTCCTAATCGTAAGCTCATGGTTGTAAGTTTTTATTTATACAAAGATAAATCCTACTAATTAGGTAGACTAATATATTTTCAAAAATATTCCGCTAATTTTATCGCTTAGCATGCTATCGAAAAAAACACAATACGGATTAAAGGCGCTAGGCTACCTTGCGTCCCGGTACGGCAAAGGCCCGGTACTCATTGCGGAGATCGCCGAACAAAAAAAGATCCCCATTAAATTCCTGGAAAACATCCTTTTACAACTAAAGGTTAAAAAGATATTGGGTAGCAAAAAAGGGAAGGGCGGGGGCTATTTCCTGGAAATTGATCCTAAAAAGATACCCATTGCAGCAGCACTTCGTATCATTGAAGGTCCCATTGCCATGCTCCCTTGTGTGAGCCTGAATTTTTATGAAAAATGTGAAGATTGCAATGAAAAAACCTGCGGACTCAACAAAGTCATGGCCGCCACGAGGGATGCTACGTTAAAAGTACTGGAGAAAAAAACACTGGCAGACCTGGCCGATGGCTGATCAACCCGATGAAGCCCTTTTTACAAATGCCTTTCCAAAACGATTCTTCACTTCATCTATCGCTTTATAGAGATCCGATTTACGTTCTGCATCACTGAATAAATTCGTTTGTACGGCATCGTTAGTAAGCTCACTCAACCGAACGCCCAGCAACCGCACCGGTGTTCCCTTCTTATATAATTTCTGAAACAGGCTTTTCACCACCGGTATGATCTCATCATCGGCACAGGTATATGGTATCGTTGTTTGCCGGGAAGTGGTTTCAAAATCGGGATAACGGATCTTTACCGCCACACAACCTGCTACCTTTCCATCCTGCCTTAATTCATAACAGATTCGCTCAGTAAGCCTTACCAGCTCTTTATGCAGGAATAACAAGTCAGCCGTATTCTCATCAAAGGTATTTTCCGATGACACTGATTTTGCTTCATGGTATGCACTCACTTCTCTCATGTGAATGCCCTGGCTTTTCTTCCAGAGATCTGCACCCGTTTTACCAAGCTTCTCTTCCATGAATTCGGCACCTGCATCCGAAATCTGCTGTATGGTTTCAATGCCCAGGTATTTCAAAACCTCATTGGTCTGATCCCCTACACCAGGAATATCCCCAACGGCCAGCGGCGCCAGGAAATCTTTTTCTTTCCCGAAAGGGATCTGCAGGTAACCATTTGGTTTGGCCCGGTTGGTAGCCATCTTAGCGAGCATCTTATTGCTGGCGAGTCCGAATGAAATGGGCAGTTTGGTTTCCCGCATTATTTCATTGCGAAGATCCACCGTCCATTGCAGCGGATTAAAGAAGGTATCCATGCCCGTTAGGTCGAGATAAAATTCATCGATCGAAGCCTTTTCAAACAAAGGTGCTTTTGCCGCAATGATCTGGGTTACCCAGCGGGAATATTTGCTGTAATCGGCACGGCTGCCTTTTAAAAAGATCGCCTGCGGACAAAGCTGTTTAGCTTTTGAAGAAGGCATGGCCGAATGAATGCCAAATGCCCTGGCCTCATAACTGCAGGCCGCCACTACTCCACGGTCGCTGCCGCCTACGATCACAGGCTTGCCTTTAAGCGAAGGATCATTCAATATCTCTACCGATACAAAAAATGAATCCAGGTCAAAATGCGCTATGATACGTTGGGACGACACCGGATAAAATTACCGATTATTCAACAGATACACAATCAGAAAGAGATACTGGATACTGGATACTGGATACTGGATAACGAAGACTCTACTAATTACTAATTATTAATTATTAATTATTAATTAATAATTAATAATCTCTCTTGGTATCGTAGTTTTCAATTACCCCATCTTACTTAACTTGCCTGAAAATACAACCGGTATGCAAATAGAAATATTAAAATCAAAAATTCACCGCATGGTGATCACGGAAGCCAATCTCAATTATATCGGCAGCATTACCATCGATGAAGACCTGATGGATGCAGCTAACCTCATAGAAAATGAAAAAGTGCAGGTAGTGAATGTAAACAATGGAAGCCGCATAGAAACCTATGTGATCAAGGGCGGACGAGGAACCGGCGTTTGTTGTTTGAACGGACCTGCGGCAAGGAGAGGCGCAGAAGGCGATATCGTGATCGTGATCTCCTATGCTACGATCGATTTTGAAGAAGGAAAAAAATTCAAACCTTCCATCATCTTTCCAAAAGAAGGGAATAAGCTATAATGAATATTAAACGACTATAAATAAATATCGAGTAGTCCTTCAGGCAAATCAACAAATACCTTTTTATTTTTTTGATCCACTTTCAGCAAACTGGCCTCATGTATGGGAATGAGCGCCTCTTTTCCTTTGTATAAAATGGTACACAGCACCTGGTGAGGCTGCTCGATCACTTCTATGATCTTACCAAGGTCTTCATCTCCTTCGATCATTGAAAAACCCAGTAACGCTATGGGAGCAGCCTTGGCTGCAAATTTTTTAAAGTCGGGCTCGGCCAGCCAAACCTCTTTGGGCGTAAGCTTCCTGGCCACTTCTTTACTATCAATGCCCTCTAACTTAATATACGTTTCTGTATCATTTTTGATGGCCGTCTTTTCAATAAAATATGGCAGGAAATTATCCTTTGATTCTTCAAGGAACAATGTTTGAAGGCCTTTCAAACTTGTTTTTTTTCCGAGACTATGCTGCAAAACCAATTCGCCCAACAAGCCATAACTGGCTGCAAATTTTCCTATTTTAAAATACTCTGCCATGTGGGGTGCAAGATAATGGATTCTGGGGATGCGGGATGCGGGATAAGGAAGGATGGAAACACGGATGACGCGGATAACGCGGATGATACGAATATAGGATACTGGATACTGGATATCGAAGACTCTAATAATTCTTAATTATTATTTCTTAATTATTAATTATTAATTACAAATGAATATTCTCTTCAACTTCCTTGTTTATAATTCCTTGTTTCTTGTTCGATATTCTTTAACCACAAGTATCACAAAGATTTTCACAAAGGACACTATGCTGGATACCGGATACTGGATACTGGATTTCGAAGACTCTACTAATTATTAAATATTAATTATTAATTATTTTTTAGTTTTCTCGTATAAAAAAAGTCCCGCAGTAATTGCAGGACTTCAATGAATTGACTGGAACAGTAGGTATTATTCTTCTGTTTTGGTTTCTTCTGAAGCGGTAGCTTCTGCCGGGGCAGCAACTGGAGCTTCTTCTGTTTTTGGTGCAACTTTCTTTACAACCGGAACATCACGGCGATCGTTACGTGCTTTTTTATGAGCACTCTGACGCCTGTTCATGTTGGCATCGTGTTCCTGGCTCCATTTGGTGAATTTCTCCATAGCGGTAGCTTCATCAAACAGGCCGAGGCCTACTCCACGAAGTAAATGCTTAAGGAACAACACTCCTTTGAAAGAGAGGATACGACGAACAGTATCGGTGGGTTGAGCACCTTTCTGCAGCCAATCCAATGCTTTCTGACGATCGATCTGGATAGTAGCCGGAACGGTCAGGGGATTGTAAGAACCTAATTTTTGAATAAATTTACCATCGCGAGGGCTGCGGGCGTCCGCAATTACGATGAAATAGAATGGTCTCTTCTTTGAGCCATGCCGTTGCAATCTCATTTTAACAGCCATAAAAAATAGAAATTTTCTTGGTTGTGAATAAATAGGGTTTCTAGCCTTAAAAAAGGATGACGAAGATAATAAGCTCTGAAAGAATATCCAAATATATAAACCAATTTACCTTTATATTGTACAATTTCTAACAAAATAGGCCTGTTTTTGATTAATTTTTACTCTTTCTAAGCTGGAATATCCTCGACAAATTGAACCCGAATCGAATATCCCCTTTAAAAAAATCTCCCGTTGTTTGCGATATAAATGCCCGTTCATTCATTCCAATGGTATTGGAAAAGTGAAGTTGGAAGGTATGTCCGCCTGTTGAAATGTCGAAACCTACACTCAAAGGGTCTGTATTATTTTCGGACAGCCCATTAAGTACCGGGAGATAATCCAGAGTGATGGCTACCCTTTTACTGATACTATATCTTGCTCCACATCCAATTGCAAAAATGGTTGAAGAGGTCGTTGAATCCTGGGGCATCATTGTATGCAATATAACCGGATTTAGCTGCAATGAAAATCGGGAATTAAATTTTCGACCAGCAATGACCTGTAGATAATAAGCAGATCGATCTGCAAAAGATGGTTTCATCACAGAAAATGATTCTTCCGTATGAATAACATAGCCAACAGCGAACAGTAATGAAAAAGGCATCGCATTCTTTCCTTTGGTTTGATGAAGAACTCTTGTTTTTACAAATGCATCCAATTCTTTTCTAAAAGTACTTCGGCCAATTCCCACCATAATGTTATCGGAAATACCATAATCGAAACTCATGCGCATCGTAGCTGCATCCAGTCCGAATAATTGTTTAACCCCATCGCTGACAAAACCAAAACGATGCATGATTCGAAAATCAAGACTGCCTTTCGCAAGCATTTCAACAGAATGTGAATTAATGACCCTCGTAGATCTGAAAATACCATTTACTTTTTCGGCCTTTGGCAAACTGTCTTCCAATGAAGTCAATAAAGAACTTTCCTGGGCATACCCAATATTCAAAACAATACAAACTAATATGATGCTAAAAAATATTCTCATGCGGATGATTTATTTTGTTTAAGTAATCAGAGTGATTGAAATGCAGGTATAGTTACTTGTAAGCTGATCTGGTTGCTCACATTTGTGGCAACGATAGAGGGTATTTTAATTTTATAGTCAGATAATGAAATAGTAAAATTCGCTTCTGCTCTGATCACGCCCTGACTGATCCTGATGACCGCATTTGTACTAACCTCGTTCGATATCCCATGCATATTTAGTATCCCTTTCACTTTTACATTATACATACGATCAGCGTCTAATGATATGCTACTACTACCTTCCATTTTCCCTTTGAAAGTGGCTTTAGGATATCTATCGCTTTCCACATACTCATCATTAAAATGTTCCTGCATCAGCGCTTTTTTAAAGACAAAACCTTTCATCAATACCGCAAATTCTATATCACCCGAATTAGGAATCCAGACACATAATACTTTGTTATTAGTTGCTTCAATATTTTCAAGTTTGGTTTTCGAGAAAAATTGAATAGTACCTGATTTTGTAAATAGTTTTGTCTGTGTTCTGACTGTTGCAGAAATACAGAGTGATAAGACCAGGCAGATGCTATATTGTATATGTTTAATTTTCATTTGACACGATTATACAACGGTTAAGTTCTACGTCAACCAGGTAACCAGTACAATAACCCTTTATAGTAATAATACTGCCGACAGCATAATTTGCTATTTTTTCAAACTGGTTTGTATCCAGCATACAACTTACTCGGCGCAAATCAGCTGAATTGCCGATGATGATATTACAAGACACGCCGGGCTTATATGTGATCTCTGCAATCTGGCCGGTGACCTGGATTACAAAACCCAAAAAAAGCCGGTTTGCCTTTTCTTCGTCATGTTCATACTGGTAAGTAAGATTTTCTGCGGCTATCCTTTGCCGTGGTACCACATTTTCAAGCGTTGGCAGCTTTCGATTATAGGATCTGAATCCTAGAAAAGCTGCAACAGCTATCATTAGTAATAGCAAAGCAAAAAATGATCTTTTATATACAGCACGCATGAGCATACATTAATTGCTATAGGTAGCACCCGAATTGATCCAATCAACGATCTTTTGCCTGTCGGCATTTGATATGGCCCCGGTTGGAGGCATCACAGACGGGTTTGCATCTACTGCCCTGCTCTTGATCCGAAGTGCCTGGTTTACAATCGTACAATCATCCGTAAAGTTCAGCCCGTTTTGAGGTGATGAGCCGGCATGACATCCTGATATTGCACAATTATTTGCCAGAACATTTTTTACAGCTGAGAAGTTGGTGCCCGGGTTTCCAATGGGCATAGTGACATTGTTGGTGCCCGTGCATCCATTGACGTCTTTCGCAGTAATTAAATAGTTGCCCGTTGCCAACGCATTAAAAACATTAGAAGCCTGGAAACTTCCACCATTGATACTATATGTAAATCCATTACTACCACTAGCCGTAACAGATATAGTACCTGTATTATTCGAACATTTATCAGTGCCGGTAACCAGGCTGTTGATCGTTATAACAGGGCAGGGTGAGCTTGCTACCACTATGGTTCCGGAAGTACCGAGGCAGCCATTCGCATCCTTAGCGATAATGGTATAACTGCCAGCGGTAAGATTAGAAAAGTCTCCTGATGACTGAAAAGTAGTGCCGCTGTTGATACTATACGTATAAGGTGCAATTCCTCCGTTTGCAGTTGCAGAAATAGAACCATCGGTTGCAGTTGGTCCCGAAGAAACATTGGTTGTTGCTGCAATGGTGATAGTGGGGCATGAAGCAGCAGAAACAATAAATGTAGCAGAAGCCGTACATCCATTTACGTCTTTAACAGTAATATTATACGAGCCACTGACAAGTCCGTTAAAAACACCCGCAGTTTGAAAAGCTCCGCCGTTGATAGCATAAGTGATGCCGGTGCTCCCTGTAGCAGTAGCTGTTAAGCTTCCATCAGCTGAAGTTTGTGTGCTGGCAAGCGTTGAAGTAGCCGTTATTGCAATCGTTGGACAAGGACTTGCAGCAACCATAACAGACTTTACTGCAGTACAGCCTGCCTGGTCTTTAGCTGTGATCGTATAGGTTGCAACGGCCAGTCCTGAAAAAGTTCCACTCGCCTGGAATGGCCCGTTATTTAAGCTAAAACTAAATCCATTACTTCCACTAGCCGTAACAGTTATACTGCCATTTGACGTACTACCTCCCGATGTAGGCGTTACTGTTTCTGTGATTGCAATCGATTTTCCGGCGCAAGGATCGGCAGGAGGTTGTATCTCAGATTTTTTACAGGAAATATTCTCAACAATAATCAATGAAAGGCATACCAACAGCATTAAGTAATTTTTTTTCATACGCTTGTTTATTGATTAATCGAAAATAAAAAGCGGATGGTTGCCTGAAAAAAAACTAACGATGCTTATTAAATAAATGATACTTCAAAGACATGTTGATTCCCGAGGAGAACAAGCGAACATTTCCATCTCCTACTCCTTTTACCGGAATACTTATATATGATTCTGCCAGGGCTGAAAAAACCGGGGAGAAATATCTTTCAATCCCGGCAGAAAGCGAGGCCACTGAGAATAAATGCTTATTGCCGGTGTATGTCCAGTCGGCATTATATGCATACCCTCCACGGGTGTATGAAAAGGCATAATTTTCTTTTTTCATGATATAAGAAGAAACGCCTGCGCCAACAAAAAAGGCAGAAGATTTTCTTTGTTTAAAATGATATATAAAAGAGACCGGCAGTTCGTATACCAGGCAATTAGCCTGTACATCCTGGATAGTTACTGTATTCCAGTATGATCCGTCTTTTGGTTTATAGTCATCGGGGCCTGCCTTATATTTTTTACTGCCTACAAAAAATCCAGCTTGTATGCCCCACCTGTCATTTACCTGGTAGCCCAGCGATGCTCCATAACGAAGGTTAATGCGACTGTTACGGAAATGCAGTAAACGGGTATTGCTGATCTCGGGACCAGCAGCGCCCAACAAGTAGAACTTTGAAACAAATGATTTCTTTCGCTCTTTATTTTTTACCAAAGCAGGTGTAGTATCATTTAATACTGACGAAATCTTTTCTACCGCGGGTTTTATTGATTCATTTTTGCTGATACTATCGGTAACGGATACGGGATTTGTTGCATTTTCTACAACAGCACTTTCCTTGACATTAGCATTACTTAATTGCAATACAGGAATACCTTTATCCTGATCTTCCGATTCAGTTTCTGTTGCAGAAGCCGGGGTGATGTGTATACCCATCAACTTATCTGATTTTTTATATAGCTTCTTCTTTTTATTTGCCGATGCAGCATTAGCTGAGGTTACAGGTTCTTTACCCGGATGATTGTTGTCAACCATTTCATTCCCACCCCTCGCTACCAATTCTTTGGAAACCGGACGTTTCATACCAGCAGGCATTATATTTTCAACAGGCTTCAGTTGATAAGTTGTACTTACATTAACTGCAATATTTTTTTTAATAGCTGTATTTTTTTCCTGGCTTTCTGTCGTTTTGATCTCATTTGCTTTATCCGATTTCAATTCAGTTAATGCAATCTCTTGTTTGTTGGCTGTTTTAGATATCAATTTATATCCTGTAAATCCAATGATCAAGATCAGCAACAGGGCAGTAAACCAGAATAAAACCGGGCGCTTCTTGTCTTTTTCCTTATCAAGCAACGCCTCCATTTTAACCCAATCCTGTTCATCAAAATCCGGCTGAGTATTTTCAGCAGCTTCCCTGATCTTATCTTCTATATGATCAAACAGCTTTTTTTTCATAATAATTATGTTGTGCTTCTTTCAGCATTTTCTGAATGTTTAATCTTGCTTTTGAGAGATTTGATTTTGACGTACCAATAGAAATATTCAGCGTCTTCGCTATATCTTCATGTTTATACCCATCTATAACATAAAGGTTGAATACCGTTCTGTACATAGGTGTCAGTCGCTCCACAACAGCTAATATTTCCTTATACGACATTCTGTCAATTGAAGATTCGGAATTGTCTGATTCTGATTCTGACGTTTCTATTTCAGCAAAATCCGAGGAAAATGGCTTCCTGTTTTGTTTTCTGAAATGGTCGATGGCAGTATGAATAATGATCGATTTCATCCAACCCATTAATGAAGCTTCCAGTTGATTATGGCGGGGTATAAATAAATACAGATTTCGGAAGATTTTAATAAACCCATCATTGACCACTTCGCTGGCATCGTCTTTTGTGGTACAATAACGCATGCAAATAGCCATAGAAAAACCATAGAATTTTTTGTAAAAAATTTTCTGACTTTCTCTTTTTGCCTGAATGCAACCATTGATTACTTGTATGAGTTCCTCATTTTCCCTCAAAAGCAGAATGGTATTTATATTATGAAGCTAAAACTTACTATTTATTCGTTCAAATTATAAAAATGGTTGCCTCTACCTAAAATATTATTTGCAAAATTGAAGTCAAAAAAAAACCCGGCAAAAGCCGGATTTTCAAAAAATAAATGGTCTTTATCATCTTTTTCCCATGCCCGGCATCCTGCCCATTGGCATTTTATTCATCATTTTCATCATGTCTTTCATCTGGTCAAACTGCTTTAAGAACTGGTTCAGCTCAGCAATGTCCTTACCGCTGCCCTTGGCAATGCGCAACTTACGGGCCGGGTTGATCACATCAGGGTTGCGCCGTTCTTCCAACGTCATGGAATTGATCATGGCCTCAATGCCTTTAAAAGCATCGTCATTGATATCCAAATCCTTGATCTGCTTCCCTACGCCAGGAATCATACCCATCAGGTCTTTCAGGTTACCCATTTTTTTGATCTGCTGCAACTGGGTCTTAAAATCTTCAAAATCGAACTGGTTCTTACGGATTCGCTTTTCCAGCTTCGCCGCTTCTGCCGCATCAAATTGTTCCTGCGCTTTTTCTACCAGGCTCACGATATCACCCATCCCCAGGATTCGCTGTGCCATCCTTTCGGGATAGAACACATCCAGCGTATCCATCTTCTCCCCACTACTACTAAACTTGATGGGTTTGTTGACCGTGTATTTGATCGATAAGGCCGCACCACCACGGGTGTCGCCATCGAGTTTGGTTAGTACCACGCCACTGAAATCGAGGCGCTCATTAAAGGCGGCTGCGGTATTCACCGCATCCTGGCCCGTCATACTATCTACTACGAATAAAATTTCCTGTGGATTGATCGCCGATTTGATATTCGCTACCTCCGTCATCATCACTTCGTCTACGGCTAAACGTCCGGCCGTATCGATGATGATCACATTTTTATTCTTTGCTTTTGCTTCCCTGATCGCATTTTCTACAATGGAAACTGCATTCTTATTCTCTCTTTCACTGTACACTTCTACACCGATCTGCCCACCCAATACTTCCAGCTGGTCTATCGCCGCAGGACGGTAAATATCCGCAGCAACCAATAATGGCGATTTGCCTTTTTTGGTTTTAAGATAATTGGCCAGCTTGCCGCTGAAAGTGGTTTTACCACTACCTTGCAGCCCTGCAATGAGGATGATGGCCGGATTGCCATTCACATTAAATTCGCTTTCCTTGCCTCCCATGAGTTCAGTGAGCTCATCCTGCACGATCTTCACCATCAACTGGCCAGGACTCACCGCAGTGAGTACTTTTTCGCCCATGGCCTTTTCCTTGATCCTGTCGGTAAACTCCTTGGCGATCTTATAATTCACATCCGCATCTACCAGCGCACGGCGTATATCCTTTACCGTATTGGCAATGTTTAGGTCGGTGATCCGTCCCTGCCCTTTTATATTCTTAAACGCTGATTCTAATTTCTCACTGAGATTCTGAAACATAAAAATTGTTCTGTTTTATTGAAATGATTTGACTGTTATTGATATGATCACTTTGATATACTATTCTTTGTTAAATACTAAAAGCCCTGTCCAGGATCTCTGCCTGTTCTTTCGCATGTATTTTCGCATACCCGGTAGCGGTAGATGCACTTGCCTGCCTGCTGATGATGTAAAAATTAATGTTCTTCACATTCATGCGCAGGAAAGTGGCGGCGCCCATGTTCAACGGCTCTTCCTGCACCCAGTACCAAATGGCTTTCGTATATTTTTTATATAATCCGTCGACCTGGTTCTGCGGCAAAGGATAAATTTGCTCCAGCCTGATGATGGCAATATCATCCCGGTTTTCCTTCTGCTTTCGTTCCAACAGGTCGAAATAGATCTTGCCGCTGCACATCAAAACTTTCTTTATAGTAGTTGCATCGGTCACGGTGTCATCATCATACACTTCTTTAAATCCGCCGGAAGTGAATTCACTGATATGGCTGTAACTGCCCGGGTGACGCAGGTTTGCCTTGGGCGTAAATTCTATCAAAGGCTTCCTGAATGGCCATGCCAACTGGCGGCGCAATACATGGAAAAAATTAGCTGCGGTGGTAATATTGGTGATCACCATATTCAGTTCAGCACATTGCTGCAGGAATCTTTCCATGCGGGCGCTGCTATGCTCAGGCCCCTGCCCTTCATAACCATGAGGCAGCAACATTACCAACCCGTTCATACGCTGCCACTTGGTTTCTGCAGCGGAAATAAATTGATCGATGATCGTTTGGGCACCATTTACAAAATCGCCAAACTGGGCTTCCCACAATACCAATGCATTGGGGTTGGCCATCGAATATCCATATTCAAAGCCCAATACCGCATATTCACTGAGCAGCGAATTATATATGCGGAATGGCGCCTGGTTTTCTGAAAAATGATCAAGGCGGTTATAGCCCACATTGCTTGTTTCGTCGTAGATCACCGCATGTCGGTGACTAAAGGTTCCTCTTTTGATATCCTGCCCGCTCATGCGAACATCCTTGCCTTCGGTAAGCAGGCTCGAATAGGCCAGCAACTCTGCTGTAGCCCAATCTATCTTCTGATGATCGGCAAAAAGCTTGAGTTTATCCTGTATGAGTTTTTCAACTTTCTTTAACGGTTTAAAATCCGCAGGCCATTTCATCAATCCATCAAATAAAACCTTTACCTCGCTTTCTTTGATGGCCGTCACAGGTGATGATTCAAAGTCAGCAGCCGTGGCTTTGCGCAGGCTCTGCCACCATTTCTCCGGTTTTTGATAGGTATATGGAAGCGGGTTCTGCTTTACTTCGTCTAGCCTTTCCTGTAAGTCGGCAAGGAACTTCTGTTCCATTTCCCTGGCAAGTGCTTTTGCATCGGGTTCCCCGTTTTCAATAAGAAACTGCGTATACACTTCACGGGGATTCAGGTGCTTGTCGATCAGCGCATATAATTGAGGCTGGGTAAACTTGGGCTCATCGCCTTCATTATGGCCATGCTTGCGATAGCAAACCATATCGATAAAAATATCGCTATTGAATTCCTGCCTGAATTTTGTGGCGATCTCTACTGCTTTTACCACTGCTTCAGGGTCATCGCCATTTACATGAAATACGGGAGCCTGCACCATTGCGGCTACAGACGTACAGTAATCAGCGCTGCGGGCATCGTCGAAATCGGTAGTGAAACCGATCTGGTTATTGATCACGAAATGAATCGTTCCACCGGTATAATATCCCTGGAGGTTGCTCATCTGCAACACTTCATATACAATTCCCTGCCCGGCTACCGATGCATCGCCATGGATCAGGATAGGTAGTATCTTATCAAAATCACTATTATATAATACGTCTGCTTTACTGCGGGCATAACCCACCACCAATGGATCTACGGCTTCCAGGTGTGAAGGATTCGGACTCAATTTCAAATGCATTTTTGCACCCGTTGCCGTTTCTACATCACTGCTGTAACCCTGGTGATACTTTACATCACCGCTGCCCATGGTAGTATCGGGAAGTGCATTGCCTTCAAATTCGGTAAATATCTGTTCGTATGTTTTACCAAGTATATTGGCCAGTACGTTTAACCGTCCCCGGTGGGCCATGCCGATCACCACTTCCTGCACATTATTGGATGCGGCTGTATTTAAAATGGCATCCAATGCTGCGATGGTGGTTTCTCCGCCTTCAAGGCTGAAACGTTTTTGCCCGATGTATTTTGTATGCAGAAATTTTTCGAACATCACCCCTTCATTCAGTTTCTGCAGGATGCGTTTTTTCTGATCCAACGGAACGGGTTGCAGGAGGGTTGTTTCCATGGCATTTGTAAGCCATGCTATCTTTTTCAGATCATTGATATAACTGAATTCAAGTCCTACATGATAAGCATAACACTGCTCAAGCCTGGCAATGATATTCTTTAAACTAGTTTTGCCAACACCTGCAAAAGATCCGGCATTAAATTCGGTTGCCAGGTCGTCATCTGTTAATCCAAAATGCGTCAAAGCCAGGTTTGCATAGCGGTTCTTTCTTTCCCTGATGGGATTTGTTTTTGCAATCAGGTGGCCATTTTTACGATAGGCCTGAATGAGCCGAAACACCGCAAATTCTTTTTCGAGCCCGGAAGCAGGCAATGATTGCACAGCATTTTGAGCCGGTTTAACCTGCCCGGCAGTGACGGCAAAGTCGAAACCTTCGAAGAACCGGCGCATGTCCTGGTCAACCGTTTCTGGGTCTTTTACGAAGTCGTTATATAAATTTTCAATGTATCCTGGATGCGAATTGGTTATATACTGGAAATCCTTCATGGTACCTTGTTAAATGCTTTTTTGGGAGATCGCTTAAAATGTGGCTGCAAATATCGGTTTTTATATGTTAGTTTAATCGGTACATTATGCTAAATTCTGGTCCCGGATGGCTTGGAGGGCTGATTTTCAGCCTGAAAAAAAAAATCTGAAAAAATCACACAGTATGATGGATTTCCCTATCTTTGCAGCCCAAAAAAAGAATTAAATGGCAAACCATTCAGCGACCAAAAAAGATGTCCGTCAGAGTACCAAACGTAATGAGCGTAACCGCTATTATGGTAAAACAACCCGTAATGCGATCCGTGATATCAGGGCTTTGGAAGATAAGAAAGCTGCTGCTGATAAATTACCAGCTGTAGCTTCTATGATCGACAAGTTGGCTAAACGCGGTACCATTCACAAAAACAAAGCGTCTAACCTGAAAAGGAAACTGGCTTTGAAAGTGAATGCACTGAATAAATAATTTATTGATATAATCTTATTGATAGGATAACCTGCCTTTGGGCGGGTTATTTTTTTGCAATCAACTGTAAATGATCGATCTGGCTATAAATTATTAGTTTTAAAATACGCAGATGAAATTTCTATTAATCATATTGGTATTCGGGCATTTTACTGTGGCTATGGCCCAATTAAGCCCTTTTGAGCAAAGCAATGGGATGGCTTCTGCTACCTATGCCGAAGCCATTGGCTGGTATAAGGCATTGGATCTGGAAACTTCGAAACTAACGGTAAAGGAGATGGGCACTACCGATGCGGGATACCCGCTTCACCTGGTATTGATCAGCCAGGATGGGAAAACAGATCCCGCCCAATGGCATCATCAACAAAAAACAGTCATCCTTATCAACAATGGTATTCATGCAGGCGAACCGGATGGTATTGATGCTAGCATGATGCTGGCCAGGGACCTTATTAATGGAAAAGTATCATTGCCACCCAATGTGGCGGTGGCCATCATCCCTGTTTATAATATTGGAGGTAGCCTTAACCGCAACAGCCATAGCCGGGTGAATCAGAACGGACCTGTTGAATATGGCTTCCGGGGAAATTCGCAAAACCTTGACCTGAACCGCGATTTCACCAAAAGTGATAGCCGGGAATCCCGGTCATTTGCACAGATTTTCCATTTATTAAACCCCGATATATTCATCGATAACCATGTAAGCGATGGTGCCGACTACCAGCATACGATGACCCTCATCACCACTCAATACAACAAACTGGGCGGCAATCTTGGGCAATGGCTAAAAAAAACCTTTGAACCGGCTTTATACAAATCCATGACTGATAAGGGCTGGGATATGGTGCCGTATGTGGATTTTGAGGCAACCGATCTCAATAAGGGCATGCAGATGTTTTACGATCCGCCGAGGTATTCATCGGGTTATGCTGCATTGTTCAATACACTGGCCTTTGTACCCGAAACACATATGCTGAAACCATTTGCCGAAAGGGTAAAGTCTACCTTAGACCTCATGATTTCTTTCATCCAACAGTCATCCCTATACGCAGCAGACATCATCCGGGAAAGAAAGGCAGCGAATGAATTCATACAACAGCAGAAACAATTTGCATTGAGCTGGAAGCCAGACAGCACGGCCTTTTCAACGATTACGTTCAAGGGATATGAACCCGATAGTGCTAGGAGTGAAGCCACCGGGCTGATGAAAATGTTTTATAACCATGATAAAAAATTCACCCGGCAGGTTCCTTTTAAAGATCATTTTACCGGCAGTAATTTGGTGACCAAACCAAAGGCCTATATCATTCCGTCGGGCTGGTATCATGTGGTGGAGTTGTTGAAACTTAACCAGGTGCGAATGACTAAACTCGAAAAAGACACGGAGATGAAACTTGGCTTTTATCGTATTGACGATTATAAATCCTATGCTTCCCCTTCAGAGAAACACCATAAAAATTATGCGGTTAAAACTACCATGACCATTGAGAACATTCCATGCAGGAAGGGCGATTACATCGTTTACCTCGATCAGCCTGCCAACCGCTATATCATAGAAATGCTGGAACCCACCGGGGATGACAGTTTTTTTGCCTGGAATTTTTTCGATGCTATCCTGCAGCAAAAAGAGGGTTACAGTGCTTATCGCTGGGAAGACCTGGCTGCGGAAGTTTTGCGAAAAAACCCGGCTTTGCAGGCCTCTCTTGAAGAAAAAAAGGCGCTGGACCCCGTTTTTGCCAAAGATTCGAACCGGATCCTGGATTTTATTTATAAAAACTCCCCTTATTACGAGAAAGAACATAGGAGGTACCCGATTTACCGACTTGAGAATTAGTAATTAATTGATAATTAGTAATTAAGAATTAATAATTGGGGAGTATTCGATTTCCAACATCCTGTATCCTGTATCTCGTATCCAGTATCCGGTATCTTGCATCCATCCTTCAGCATCCCCAAAATATTCTCCCCAAACCCCTCCCTATTCTCATCTTTTTCCCCTACCTTCGCTGCCCGTTCAAAAAAACGGATTAACCAATTTATTTAAACAAAAAAAACAGGGAAATGAGCAACTACGAATTGATGGTGATTTTTACCCCTGTGCTTTCTGAGGAAGAATACAAAGCAGCTCAGAAAAAATACGAAACACTCGTTAAAGAAAACGGTGGAGAAGTATTGCACACGAATCCCTGGGGACTAAAATCACTGGCGTATCCGGTAGCCAAAAAGACCACTGGTCTGTATTGGGTTATGGAGTATTCAGCGCCAACCAGCTTCAATGAAAAGTTGAAAATTCAACTTTTGCGTGACGAATCAGCGATGCGTCACATGTTCACTGTACTCGATAAATACGCCGTTGAGTACAATGTTAAAAAGAGAAGTGGTGTACAATATTCAGGAAAAGAAAAAGCGGAGGCATAAATCATGGCAAAAGCAAATGAAATAAAATACCTCACGGCGATCAAGGCTGAAAAACGCCCGAAGAAATATTGCCGTTTCAAGAAAATGGGCATCCATTATATTGATTATAAGGATGGCGAATTCCTGAAGAAGTTCCTGAACGAACAAGGAAAATTATTGCCACGCCGCATTACCGGAAACTCTTTGAAGTTCCAGCGTAAAGTGAGCGAAGCAGTAAAGAAAGCCCGTCAAATGGCGATCCTTCCTTACGTAACGGATCTATTGAAATAAACAAATTTTTCACCACCCTAATCCCGTGATGATCGGGAGAAAGTCCTTCAATCGGATTGGGTAAAAATGCAAGATCATGCAGGTAATATTAATACAGGATGTAAACAATTTAGGTGGCGTGAATGAACTGGTAACAGTAAAGAACGGTTATGGCCGTAACTTCCTGATTCCACAAAAATTCGCCATTGAAGCAAGCCCTTCCAACATGAAAATGATGGAAGAAAAAAAGAAGCAGCAAGCCAAGAAAGAAGCCAAATTACTGGCCGAGATCAACAGCGTTATTGCTGTACTTCAGAATGGCGCTTTGAAAATTGGTGCCAAAACAGGTACCAGTGGTAAGATTTTCGGAAGCGTAACCTCTGTTCAGATCGCTCGTGCTATCAAAGAACAGAAGGGTTATGAAATCGATCGTCGCCGCATCAGCATCCTTGATGAAGTGAAAGAATTAGGCACTTATAAAGCTAAAATCGACTTTGGAAACGGGAACGAAACCGAAGTTGAATTTGAAGTTATTGCCGAATAATCTCATAATCAACACATTAAGAAGCCATCCTACCGGGTGGCTTTTTTGTTGCATTAGTTTTGGCAAGCCCCCTAAAACAGCGGTATTAAATTTTAAAAAAATGGCTTACGTATAAGGGAATTGTTTATCTTTATTATGTATTTAATGGTTTTAGTTTTCTTGCTATTGGCTGAAGTAGCTTTTTTTGAAGTCGGATTCAGTTCATTGTAACAGCTAAATCATTTTTTTTATTTCATTTATTAAAGTTTTTTTACAATGAACATTTATGTAGGTAATCTTAGTTGGACAATGACCGACGAAGATCTCAGCAATCTCTTTACCCAGTATGGTACAGTTACCAGTGGTAAAATTCTCAAAGACAAAATGAACGGCCGCAGCAAAGGTTTCGGTTTCGTAGAAATGGAAGACGATGAAGCAGCTCGTACTGCAATCGCCAACCTGAACGAAACAGAAGTTATGGGTCGTAAATTGATCGTAAACGAATCACAACCTCGCCAGGAAGGTGAAGGTGGTTACAAAAAACGCAGCGGTGGCGGTGGTTACGGCGGCGGCGGTGGTCGCAGCA
>JAKQKY010000468.1 GCA_029560415.1 Bacteroidota bacterium
CATCATTCAATTGCTCATCAAATAATTGCAGGCTGTCTATATATAGATTAAGTTTATTGCGTTGCGGAGCCCTTGGGTTGGCAAATAAATATGCGTCTACCTGGTTAAACATGGCGTCGGCATTGGTTGCCTGCATGGGAAAAAGGGAATCCATTGCAAGTGCCAGCTTAGCATTAATTTCATTGCCCTGAATGGAAGGTTGTGCAGCCAAAGGCTCCAAAATAGACAATGTTTTATCAATACTTTTTAGGTAATCCATGTATCTATCTGTAAGAATATTTAATGATCCATAGATAGCGGAAGAATCATACGGTGCATTTATGGCTGTTCTGAATTGCTGCAGGGAAGTATTGAACAAGGTTCTTAGCGAATTGAGCTGCCCTAGGTCAGCGTCCGGAACTGCAAGCTTTTGTACTTCATTACCTAAAACCTTTGATTTTAACAATTTTGGGTAGCCGGAGGTGGGTCCTATTATTTCAGACATTCCCCTTAACCTATACCAACCCTTTCCACTATATCCCCATGCAAGCCCCATTGTAGAATATTTCACCGTTTTTGCAGCGGTTGCCAGCGCTTCGGCTATTACCGCAAATTCAACAGTTACCACAAAGCCGGTTAATATTGCAGCAACACCTTCCAATATACCCGCTGTTACATCGGCAATTTCCGAAGCATTATTAAAATCTGTTACCTTTTTAGTGTAATAAGCGCTTGTATCAATCCCTTTTTTATGAACAGAATTGTTGTTAATGTTGGGTTTGGGAAAAATATCATAAATTCTTTTGTAACCATTTTCAAAACTAAATTCATTCGCTTTTGTGTATGTTTCAATTGCTGCTACGCCTATGAAATTTCCAAACTTTTCATTGCAAAAATCTTCGTATTGATATACCATCACATTGGCAATTAAATATTCAATAAAGTCCTTCTTGATTTTCTCAAGAATTTTCCCGAATCCTCCAAAATGACCATCCTTAATGGTAGCCAGTGTTAAATCCATAATGCCCATTAATCCATCCTTGATGGTGGTCAGGTCTTTTTTAAGTTTAGGGTCCACTGTTTTTTCGTTTGCATACGAAAATGTTTTATCCAATATTGTTTTAACAATTTCAACACCTGCAATGGCAGCTTTGCCCCGTGCGGAATGGTTGGGTTTTTCCCCTGGAGGCGACATTTCAGTTAAAAATTCCTTTATTGGTTTACTATCCAAAGCCTTTGAAGCCACAGCCCCGCCAAACATATCGAGCACACTTGCAGTAATTTTAATAATTTCAGCAAACTGTGCATCAGTCATAGTAGCATAATTATACAATGTAGTGGCTACATTATAAAATTGTCCTGTCCTTTTTATCAGATCCTCGTGTTCCGCCGAAACGTCACCCAACAATGATTTGTAGGCAAAATGGAACCCTGTTGTATCAAAACCCTTTGCTATTACACCGTCTTTTGACTGATAAAAGAAAATCGAATAACTATACTTTTTCTCATACAGGGCCTTTTTAAGCGTATCGAGCGAAAGAATGAGGCTATCTGGAATTACCAGGTCTCCAACATTCTGGTTATAGCGGAAATTTTCATAACTGTACCTATATTTATCTTTATAGCTTACCAGAATTTTATATTGTTCATTCTTTATCGTATTCAAAAACTCAAAAGACCCTGTTTCGCTGGACAGCACATCAGCTACAAACTCCCCTGTAGATTTATACAAAGCAACTTTGGCACCTGGAAGTGGCTCCCGAATCAACACAGGAGAAATGGCATCAAAATTTCCAAAATGCCCGTTAACCACCGTACCGGTGATGCTTCTGGCTTCCTTAAGCCTGCATACCCCTGCATCAGTTGCCAGCCAAACCTCCTGCCGCAATTCATCATAAGCCACATCGGTTATATTATTGGATGGTAAATTATGGGCTGTTGTATACAGGGTGAAAGATGCGCAATCGTCAAAACTCCCCAAACCATCATACACCAATAACCCCTTGGTTGTACCAATCCAAACCTCACCATTCACCTCAGCCATTGAATTGAAATTAATGGAAGTTGCAGGTGGCAACGGCGAATTTTCACTATTGATCAGGAATATTTTTTCGTCGGCATCCACTATGGCCAATCCCTCCCCTGCGTTAAACCCTATAAAAGTATTATTCCTGCTATCGGTAAAGATGCTTCGTACAATTGCAGAGGTAGTAGAGGCAGTGAAAGGCAAAGGCTGCCTGATAGCGCCTGTTGTATTATTAATGGTTGTATTGAACCTGAGTATAGCGGGCGCAAAACATTGCGCGGGTTGGTTTGGAATGGTAATACAGGAAGAGATCGGAAGAGCGTCTGAAGCTATGGTCCCACCTCATCCGTTATATAAGGATATACCTGATGCTTATACTCCCACAAAAATTGAATTACCTACAAATTTTACCCTCCCCAATAGATTAGATTCCAGGACCTTACCGCATAATATTCTGGTTCTTAGAGTGCAATTTCAGGATGTCCATTTTATAAATAATCCTACTTGGCCCGATAATCTGGCACATAATGATGCTTTTTTTGATCGTTGGATGCTTCATTTAAGCGATTTTTATGCTGATGCTTCT
>JAKQKY010000475.1 GCA_029560415.1 Bacteroidota bacterium
CAATGAAATTTATTCAAATATTTTTACTGATATAGGCTCGAAACTAAAAGGTAAAGGATGTAAACCTTATGGCAGCGACTTCAGGGTGCATATACCAAAGAATACTTTATATACTTATCCTGACATCATCATCATTTGCGGAGATCCGGAGATTATTGATGAAAAGTTCGGCACCATTACCAATCCGTCTGTCATCTTTGAGTTGCTCTCCCACTCTATCCGGAATTATGACAAGGGGGAAAAATTTACTTTATACCGGGATATTGGTTCATTAAAAGAATACATAGTAGTGGATACGGAAAGAATTCATGTTGAAAAACATAAACGCCGCCAGGACAATAGCTGGTTGCTTACAGACTACCGGTCAATGGAAGAATCCTTTACCATTGAAACTGTACAGGTAAGTTTGCAGTTAAAGGATGTGTATGATGGCGTACGGTTTGAATGATAGCTGTCTCATTTTTTTGCCTGTTTCAGTCTGAATTCAGCTATTGAAAATAACCAGTAATTTCGAATATGGAAAACATAACCAAAGAGCCGGCGGTTAAATACAACTATCTCTCTGCCGAAGAATATCTGGAAGCAGAAAGAAAAGCAACAGAAAAGCATGAACTGATGAATGGAAAGATCATCACTATGCAAGGGGCTTCCTTGAGACACAACAGGATCACTGGTAATCTTATTGCTGAAATTGGCAGCTTTTTAAAAAACAAAACCTGTGAAGTTTTTCCTAGTGATTTGCGGGTAAACATCCCGTCAACCAATTCTTTTTGCTATCCCGATCTTACCATTGTGTGTGGCAAACCGGAATTGCTCGACGAACATTTTGACAACTTATTAAATCCTTCGGTTATTATAGAAGTATTAAGTCCTTCAACAGAATCTTACGACAGGGGTAATAAGTTTTTTACTTACCAGCAAATACCCGCTCTCAAAGAGTACATACTGGTGGATAGTTCTGCCATAAGTATTCAAACTATCGTAAAAAAAGATGATGGTCTTTGGAAATTTGAGTCTGTTTCGGGCCTCTCTGCTGTTTTACATATCTCAACAATTGACCAGCAAATTTTGTTAAGCGATATTTACCGGAAAGTTGAATTCTAAATGTCATTTTTTTCATGCAAGTAACACAGGCAAGTATTATCACTATTGGTGACGAACTTTTAATAGGACAGGTGATAGATACCAACAGCGCCTGGATGGCGCAGGAGCTGAACAAGGCCGGCATTCGTGTATGCAGGCGTGTGGCAGTAGGCGATGTATGGGACGAAATATGGACCGCACTGGATGAAGAAAGCAGGCATGCGGATATTATTCTCATAACGGGCGGGCTTGGCCCAACAGCTGACGACATCACCAAACCGCTGCTCTGCAAATATTTTAATGGTAAACTGGTGACGGATGCCGCAGCACTGGAAAATGTGCAATATCTTTTTGAAACTGTTTTTCGCAGGCCGCTTACCGATAGAAATATTAAGCAGGCTGAAGTACCGGATGTATGCACCGTATTGCAAAACAAAAGAGGTACTGCACCTGGTATGCTCTTTAAAAAAGAAGGAAAGATATTTATCAGTATGCCGGGAGTGCCGCATGAAATGAAAGGCATGATTACTGCAGATGTAATTCCCTCCCTTTTAAGGCTGTTTTCTTTTCCGCATATTGCTCACCGTACCCTGCTCACCTTTGGCATTGGCGAATCCATGCTTGCCGACATGATACAGGATTTTGAAGAAGCCTTACCGGCACATATCAAAC
>JAKQKY010000497.1 GCA_029560415.1 Bacteroidota bacterium
CTGCACTCGGTAAACCGATTTTCATAAATCGTACACATCGTTCCTGCTAAAAAATGACAGGGTATAGTGTTCATGATCATTTGTCCCTGCTGGCTTTCTTCAATGTATTTCTCTTTAAATATGTTCAATGCCAGGTCGAGATGATTGGCCACATTTTCTGCTTCCGGCGGCGTTACATTGATCATGAGATTTTTACAGCAGGCCCCACATTCGGTACAATCAACCCGGGGAGTAACAAGATCATTGATGGCATGAACCATTTCATCGAGTTCCGCTGAATCCTGTTGTTTGAGAAAAATGCGGAATGCATCATTTTCCATTTCACGTTCCTGCGCCAGGGCTGCAATAGTTTCAAGATTTGTTTCTGCTGTAATGATGATTAATTTCCGGCAAATGTAAATCTTAAATGGTTGTCAATCCTCATTTTCAGCTACATTCTTACCGTGGGTATAAGGTCGATAGCTGTTTGGTTACCTGATCAAGATTCTTAATATCTTTCTTATCGGTATAGATCTGTTTAAGCAACAACAGGCTATGGTAATTATTCGGATTGATGAACAGGTCTTCTTTACAACTCTTTTCGGCTGCTTTATATTGCTTCGACAAGATCAATGCTTTGCTTAAATAATAACGGGCCGGAATAAGCCAATCACGGGGTTCGGTGTAGATCAGTTTATCTTCTGCAACAACTGCTTCTTTGAGATATTCAATGGCTGCATTCAACTTATTGTCTTCTATGGCTATCATGCCCTGCAGAATTTTTTCTCCCACGGTGATCTGGTCAAATGGTTTGCTGAAAGGTGTATTCTCTACCTGCAGATCGGCGTGCTGCATGCCCGATTGTAAACTAGCCAACATTTTTTTGGCTTCACCTGGTTGATGCAAATGAGCATACGCCAACCCACGGCTCCATTGATCCAATACATATCCAAAAGCGTATTTTTTATCAATCACGGGCCTTGCAAGAATTTCATTCCAGTGTTCAAAACGTATATCGGTAAACACAGGCGTTTGGTAGATGTACTGTAAAATATTGCCGAAGGGTTGTGGCAACGATAACATGGATGTATCAAAACTGTTCCTGCATTTTTCGGCAGCAGCAACACTGCCCAGGTAATCGGCCATCATCAAGGTACAGGCCGCATACATGTGCATGTTGTGGATAAGATACAAAGGAGCATTGTTCGTTACTTCGGGATACAGTGACTTGTAAGTATCATAACCTTGTACCGACATTTTATTTACTTCTACGCCGCGTTGATAAAGTCCCGTACGGATGAAAATATGCGACGGCATATGGATCATGTGTGAAACGCCGGGCATCAGCACACCCAGCCGGTTTGCACTGGCCATGGCACGACCGGGATTGGGAGAGGCCTCGGAACTATGAATGTAATAATGGTTGGCACCG
>JAKQKY010000511.1 GCA_029560415.1 Bacteroidota bacterium
TTTGTCTCTGGTACCCGCGTATGGGGCTTACAGCCTGGGCGTTTGGATTTGGTGTGCTGCATATCCTGTATGGTTTTGCCATGTGGTGGAAGTATGAAAGAAAACCGACTGAATAGTCATGAAGAACCCGATCGAACATCTTAATAAAATTTTTGACAGCCGCATCAGGCTGGGGATCATGAGTGCCCTGATGGTAAACGAAGCTGTAAACTTTAATGAATTGAAGGAGCTGATCAATGTTACAGACGGTAACCTGGCTTCTCATCTTAAAACACTCGAAGAGCATAATTATATCAAAGTGTCGAAGGGTTTTATTGGCCGTAAAACCAATACCACTTATTCTGTAACCAAGAATGGGGAAAAAGCATTTAAGCAACACCTGGAAGCACTCGAAAAAATGATCAGGTCAATCAATTGATTTTTTTTGTTTTATCACTTTGAAATACAAAGCACTTTTATAATGTATAAAAACTCCTTATCACTCGCAGCAAGAATCTGGATGAATGCCTGCCTGGCCCTTGCTGTGCTGGCTTTTATTCCGGTCGTTGCATCCGGACAGCCAGATTCACTTTTTTATTACCTGGCATTCGTTGTAGCGATGACCCTGGGCAGCATCCCGATCGCCATAGTGATGACCATTCTGATGCCATTCATCCGGCGGCAACAGGTTTCGGTGGAAACAAAGCGATTCAGGCTATATGCCATAATATTTGCGATGCTGGCCGGTTATGGCCTGGCAGCAAGCCTGTTGATCACACAACTCCTGTTTCACCAGGATGAAGATGTCCTGGGATATCTGCTGGCGTGGTTGTACGCCACAGCCATTTTATCCATCGTCTCTGCTATTTCCCTGTTTATATGCCGGGCGAGGATCGCCAGTTATTTTGATAATGCCCTGCGAATTTGTTCACCAACCAATAAATCAATACAAAAAATGGAACATCAAACTGAGTACCCCGTTCGGGAAGAAGGGGTTAAAGCATCTAACAAGATTATGTATAAAGGTATCATCACCGGATTATTGATCCTGGTTATGATGATCCCTGCTTTTTTTATCAATAACCTGGTGCAG
>JAKQKY010000010.1 GCA_029560415.1 Bacteroidota bacterium
GACGTAACCTGTTTGTGCTGGATACCGCATGGAATGATATGATTAAAATAATTCAAATCTGTATTTACATTCAATGCAAACCCATGCATGGTGATCCAACGACTGCAGCGCACACCAATGGCGCAGATCTTACGTTCCTTGCCCGGAATATGCGGATCTAACCAAACTCCCGTTTCCCCCTCACTTCGGTCGCCTTTCAGCCCATATTCAGCAATGGTACGGATGATCACTTCTTCCAGGTTGCGCAGGTATTTACCGATATCGGTATAAAATTTTTCAAGATCAAGGATCGGGTATCCAACAATTTGCTGCAACCCATGAAACGTAATATCGCCACCCCTGTTGGTTTTATAAAAGTCAATGCCGTGTTGCTTTAGTTGTTCATCATTCAGCAAGACATGATCCATACTGCCACTTTTACCCAACGTATAAACCGGCGTATGTTCACAAAAAAGAAAATAGTGCCTGGTATCTACTTCACCGGGAGTCAATGGGGGCGTGGCTTTTCGGGCAGCAGTTTTAATGGAAACATTCTCCTGTAAGAGGTTTTCCTGGTAGTCCCAGGCTGCTTCATAATTGATCACTCCCAAATCTTTACATATCACCGGCTGCTTATCCACTGCTTTGTTTTAATTTGCAAAATTAATGGAAAACGATGGAAGGGTGATGATTGACCATTCACGTGTCGGCCATAGTATAAAAATTGTATATGCAAGCAGAAATTGAAGATGAATTGCCCGAATCGGAATCGTTGTATGAGAGATTATCCCTTGTAATAGACAGGGGCCAGGAGCCGGTTCGCATCGACAAGTTCCTGATGCAACGTATTGAAGGTGCCACCAGGAATAAGATACAACAGGCTATCGAAAATGAACTGGTGTTGGTCAATGAGAAGACTGTTAAGAATAATTATAAGATCAAGGCGGGTGATAAGATCATTATTTACGATACCAATACGCCCGAATCATCAGAGATCATTCCCCAGGATATTCCATTGGATATTCTTTACGAAGATGACGACCTGTTCATCATCAACAAACCCGTGGGTATGGTGGTGCATCCCGGAAGCGGCAACCCAAATGGAACCCTCATCAATGCCGTAGCATATTATCTAAAAACGCACTGCCCCGGTCTCAATGAAGATGAGTTGCCCCGCTTTGGATTGGTTCACCGCATCGATAAAAATACCAGCGGTCTTTTAGTGATGGCTAAAACGCAGAAGAGCATGAGTGACCTGGCCAAACAGTTTTTCAATCATACGGTACACCGCCGTTATGTTGCGCTTGTATGGGGAAATTTTGATGAGGATGAAGGTACCATCGTTGCACACGTAGGCCGTCACCAACGATTCAGGAAATTATTTACGGCTTATCCAGATGGTGAACATGGCAAAGATGCCATTACACATTATAAAGTGCTGGAGCGATTCAATTATGTAACATTGGTTGAGTGCCGGCTTGAAACGGGCCGTACACACCAGATCAGGGTGCATATGCAGCACATCGGTCATCCATTGTTCAGCGATGATTTTTATGGTGGTGACCGCATTGTAAAAGGAACCATCTATACCAAGTACAAACAGTTCGTGGATAATTGTTTTGCCATTTGCCCACGGCAGGCACTTCACGCCAAAGAACTGGGCTTCATTCATCCTGTTACCCGCAAACCCATGCTATTTAGCAGCGAACTGCCTGATGACATGCGACTGCTCATTGAAAAATGGCGCAAATACAGCCAGTTTAAAAATGCGGAAGATTAATAACGGTAATCCTTAAACGATGGAAGATATCCCCCTCCCCGACCCAGGCATGCTTGTAAAATTGGTTACCATGGAAATGCCATTTGGTAAATACAAAGGAAGAATTTTGCATACTTTGCCTGTAAGTTACCTGGAGTGGTTTTCACAAAAAGGATTCCCCAAAGGCCAGCTGGGTACATTGTTGCAGGCGCTATATGAGATCAAACTAAATGGGCTGGAATACCTGTTGCTGAACCTTAAAAAATGATAACCTGTATACAAATGATTCCATTTCACTTATTCAAAATCAAATAACGTGGCGGTAAAGACACCCCGTTCCCTTTTTTTAAAAATCGCTTTCCAGTTGCCGTTATAGCGGATGAGGGTTGGCACGGTGAGATCCCGGAAACGACTCATCAACACTTCCATGTTCACTTTAAAATCATACACACCGGCATCAAAGCTTAAGCTGTAATTACGGCCCACTACTTCAAATGTACTGTCGTTGAACCATGTAGTCATCTCATCCACCACCACATTGCCTTCAAAACCGGGTTTTACTTTTTGATGAAAAATGTAACAACTGGTATTGTTGTAAAAATCCATGTCGATGTTCATATCATACCGGTCGGCAATATTATCATCAAATATGGCCGTCTTGTTACTCATGAAAGGCAGGCCACTGATGCGTTTGCCGGGATTGAAGAACAACATTTTGAGTTGCTGTTTGTGTTTTTCCATTCCTGTTTTACCAGCCGTGGAAAATTCAATGCCTTTTACAATATTGTTTTCGCCGCAAATGGTCCCTTTGGTAAAAAAAAGAGAAGCATACATATCGGCTGTATAATAATTGTACTGATGGTCATCGTTGTAAAAATCGCCGGAAGGCGTTTCTTCCAGCACCTGCATGCTTCTACAATCGTTTACCCGTAGCTGTTTGGTTTTGCTGTGAAGCCCGGCCTTCAGGTCTCCCGACCTTGTCAGCATCCTGATATCATTGATGGCCGTGAATCCCAGTATATGAAGATTTCTGAATGCCTTGTAAAAACTGCTGTCGTTCCTGATGCGTTCTATAAATGCTGGTACATTAAGCCGGCTGTCTACAACCACTTCGCTAAGGGTTACCACTTTCTTCCCTACCACCACAACTGAGTCTTTTTGTTGTGCGTGAATAGAATGACTGATTCCCCAAAATAAAACAGGTATGAAAAACCTTTTCATACCTGCAAATTATGTCAAATGAAATAAAACCGCGATGTTCCTTATTTGGGAAAAACCATCCGGTAGTCAACTTTAATTTTCCCTTTGCTGATGTCGTCCAGCTTTCGCTTGAGTAAAGTTCGCTTCAGGGGTTTGATATGGTCTATGAATAGTTTACCATCGATGTGGTCGTACTCATGCAATATGATGCGGGCAGTGAGGCCAATGAAAGTTTGGGTATGTTCTTTAAAATGTTCATCTACATATTTCAGCGTCACTTTTTCATTACGCATGATATCTTCCCTGATCTTAGGAATGCTGAGGCAGCCTTCGTTATAACTCCATTCGTTGCCGTTCAGTTCAACAATATGAGCATTGATAAAGGTTCCTTTGAACCCTGGTTCATCGGGGTACAATCCTTTTTCATCATCTTCCTGGTTCTCAAATATCTGTTCGCTGTCCATTACAAATATGCGGATATCTTTATTGATTTGTGGTGCTGCTAAACCAACGCCATTGCTGTTGTACATGGTTTCCCACATATCGGCCAGGAGTTTCTCCAGGCCAGGGTATTCGGGTGTTATGTCGGAACAAACTTTTCTCAGGATGGGTGAGCCATATGCTACTATCGGTAAAATCATGCGGAAAGATAAAATTTTAGCTGCTGTTATTTAGCCGTAAAGGTAGCCTAAATGAGCGTAAGAAACAAGCCTATGGCCCTATTGGCTGATCAATAGAATTCATTATGCTCCCGACCGCTGCATGTATTCCTGGAGGATAATGGTTGCAGCAATTTCATCAACGATCTTTTTATCACGACGGTCTTTTTTCTTCATGCCCATTTCGATCATGGCATCTTTGGCCATTTTAGAAGTATATCGTTCATCTACTTCCTTCAGTGGCATATCAGGAAATGCTTTTTTTATCAACTGTACGGCTTTGCGGGCGGGTGCAGTTCCATGGGTATCAGATTCATCCCAGTTCTTTGGCATGCCGATAATGATGAGTTCCACCGGTTCTGTTTGCATGTATTTTTTCAGGAAAGGAATCAGTTCGTGCGATGCGATGGTGGTGAGGCCGGTAGCAATGATCTGGAGCGGATCGGTAACGGCAATGCCTGTACGTTTACCTCCATAATCTATTGATAGTATCCTGGCCATATCAGTTCAAAAATAGATCTAATAATACAAATACTGCAAATACAACCGATGCAATGCCATTTGCGGTCATGAATGCAATGTTCACCCTTCGAAGGTCAGTTGGTTTAACGATCGTATGCTGGTAAACGAGCATCCCTGTAAAAACGATTGCGCCGATCCAGTATAACCAGCCGAATCCACCATAAAAACCAGCTCCTATCACCGATGCTGCGGCAATCACATGCAATAATTCCGATACCCGTAATGCATTGCGTTTACCCAGTAACGTTGGTATAGAATGTAACTGGTGCTGGCGGTCGAATTCTTCATCCTGTAAGGCATAGATGATGTCGAAACCGCTTACCCAGGTAAGTACGGCAACGGAGAAAAATAAAGGCAGCCAATTGAAATGCCCGGTTACAGCAAGATAAGCCCCGATGGGCGCCAGGCTTAATCCAAGGCCCAGTACGAGGTGGCACAAAGCGGTGAATCGTTTGGTATAACTATAAAACAGGATCACAAACAATGCCACTGGCGATAAATAAAAACAAATTGGGTTGATGAAAAATGTTGTAGCTGAAAAGAGCACACAACTGATGACCGTAAAGATCAATGCACTTCTTTCCGGTATGATCCCTGCCGGAATTTCCCGGATGGCGGTACGTGGATTTTTTGCATCATAATGACGATCGAGGTAACGGTTAAACGCCATAGCCGCCGAACGGGCGAAGATCATACATAATACTACCAGCACAAACTTCAAAAGGTAGTTTTGGTTCCAGGGTTCTATATAATTGCTATGTCCCACTTCCGCCAATTCACCCAGGTTCCCAACAGCTGCATTGTGTTTCCATGCCAGGAAAAAACCGATCACCGCAAAGGGCATGGCAAAAATGGTGTGAGAAAATTTTATGAGAGAAAGATAATGTTTAACGGTCGTCATATTCCTTAATTTAAAACCCGGCGCTGAAAATATGGTCATGCTTTATTTGATCAGCCATGTTCTGTATGTGCTTTCATCCTGGTACGAATGATCTCCCAAAGTACTACACCCGCAGCCGTGGCAATGTTCAATGAATGCTTCATGCCAAGTTGGGGGATCTCAATACATCCATCGCATTGCAGGATGGTGGCTTCTTCCACACCGGTTACTTCATTGCCGAATATAACAGCAATCTTATCTGCTGCAGCAAACTGAACATCCTGTAATTTAAGACTGTTAACAACCTGCTCCACTGCATAAATCTTATAACCTAATTCTTTAAGTTGCAGAATGGCATCTGTTGCAGTTGCAAAATAGCTCCAGTCTACACTATCTTCTGCACCCAATGCTGTTTTCTTAATTTCTTTATGAGGAGGTTTGGCTGTGTAACCGGTGATATAAACGGCTTCCAGTAAAAAGGCGTCTGCCGTGCGAAACACGCTGCCAACATTGTAAGCACTGCGGATGTTTTCCAATACAGCGATCACCGGCGTTTTTACCGAACGCTTGAATTCTTCAACCGATTTACGGTTAAGATCGTCCATGCTCAATTTCTGCATGGCACAAAGTTATCATGATTTATAAAAGAAATGTGATGGCTCCACAGTTTCATCAGGCAGTTTCTTTTTCCATTTTAGCTGATTTGGCACTGGCTTTCATTTCAGCAAAATACTTTGCCGCCTGTACAAAATTCACAAACAATGGATGCGGATTTTCTACCGTGCTCTTTAATTCGGGGTGATATTGTACGCCTATAAAGAATGGATGATTTTTTAATTCTACGATCTCTACCAGGCCATTTACCGGGTTCTTTCCACTCGGCACAAGACCCGCCTGTGAAAAATCGTTGATATACTGATTATTGAATTCCCAACGGTGACGGTGACGTTCGCTGATTTCGGTTGACTGGTAAATTTTATTGGCGAGGCTTCCTTCTTCTATCGTGCATGGATATGCGCCCAAACGCATGGTACCGCCTTTCTTCTTCACTTTCTTCTGTTCTTCCATCAAGGCAATCACCGGGTAAGGCGTAGCAGTATCCATTTCGGTAGAATGTGCATTCTTTAAGCCGAGTACATTCCTTGCAAATTCAATAACGGCCATTTGCATACCAAGGCAAATACCAAAGAATGGCATCTGGTTTTCACGGGCGTATTTTACGGCGATGATCTTTCCTTCCACACCCCTGGATCCAAATCCGGGTGCCACCAGTAATCCATCCAGGTCTTTCAGCTTTTCACTCACGTTATCATCTGTGATGAATTCACTGTGTACATTCACGATCTGCACTTTGCACTGGTTCACAGCACCGGCGTGTACAAATGCTTCCAGGATCGATTTATATGCATCCTGCAGTTCAATATATTTTCCAATGAGCCCAATGGTAACACGGCTCTTGGGATAATTCAGTTTATCGAGGAATGCCCTCCATTTGCCCAGTTCAGGTGCGGCATACCCGTTGATCTGGAGTTTTTTCAATACGATCACATCCAGGCCTTCCTGCAGCATTTTCAACGGCACTTCATAAATGGTGGACGCATCAATGGCTTCTATCACTGCATTGGGTTTCACATTGCAAAAAAGAGCAATTTTTCGTTTAAGCTCATCCGATAGTGGATGTTCTGTACGGCATACGATCACATTCGGATGTACTCCTTCCTGGCTAAGCAGCCTGACACTATGCTGTGTGGGTTTTGTTTTAAGTTCTTTGGCAGCCTTAAGGTAAGGGATCAGCGTAAGGTGTACCACCATGCAATCTTCCTCCGGCATTTCCCATTGCAACTGGCGCACGGCTTCCACAAAGGGTAAACTTTCTATATCACCTACCGTACCGCCTATTTCTGTGATCACGATATCATACTCACCGCTTTCGCCCAGCAATAACATCCTGCGCTTGATCTCATCAGTAATATGGGGAATCACCTGAACGGTTTTACCCAGGTATTCACCTTCACGCTCTTTATTAATAACGGTCTGGTATATACGCCCGGTGGTCACATTATTGGCTTGTGAAGTAGGAATGTTCAGGAATCTTTCATAATGGCCAAGGTCCAGATCGGTTTCAGCTCCGTCGTCGGTTACATAACACTCTCCATGTTCGTAAGGATTCAGCGTACCCGGATCCACGTTGATATATGGATCGAATTTCTGGATGGTCACTTTCAAACCCCTGCTTTGCAAAAGTTTGGCAAGCGATGCTGCAATGATACCCTTACCCAATGAAGATGTAACACCACCGGTTACAAAAATAAACTTGGCCATTATATTATATATTAGTCAATGTATAAACAAAGTACGGCTGATGTTACCAACAGTAACACACTATTCAACTGCAGTGGCGTCGCACACTTGTACCACATTACTTTATTGAACTGCCTGTGAAATCTGAACTAAATGACCGGAGGAAAGAAAATGAAATATCCTAGAGGTCATGCAAAGATAAAGGGAAAATTCGGCAGGATGAAATTTGTATTAAATTTTTATAAAAAAGACTGGTTTTGTTTAAGAGATACACCCTGAAGTTTCATATAAAAACTTATTTAAATGAAATCTTTGAAAACCACGTATTTATGCATTAAACCCGGGCCAGGCGCAGGAATCGATGGCCAAATATCCAGCATTTACGTGGTTCGCAAACTTACACAAAGGTTAGAATGGATGATGTATTTGTAGAATTTTTTCCAGAAGCGGTTATCCTTTAACAATTTTATGATAACTGGTCGCAATACCTTTGATCAGCGAAGAGCTGAAACCCTGGTGTTCCATTTCATTTAAACCGGCAATGGTGCATCCTTTGGGTGTGGTTACTTTGTCGATTTCCTGTTCGGGATGTGTTCCTTTCTGCAGGAGTAATTCAGCTGCGCCTTTTACGGTTTGTGCGGCAATAAGACTTGCCGTTACGGCATCAAAACCTATTTCGATGCCACCCTGTATATTGGCCCTGATATACCGCATCGCATAAGCGGTACCGCAAGCACCGAGTACTGTTGCTGCATCCATTAGCTTTTCATCGATAACAGCCACTTTGCCCAGCGTGGTAAACAGGTCTTTTACAAATGCGATCTGCGTTTCATTGGCATTAGAATATCCCAGGCAGGTCATGCTTTCCTGGATGGCAATCGCTGTATTAGGCATCGCCCTGAACACGGGTAGTTTCTTTTTGATCACCTCGTCAATATCCTTTATAGTAACACCGGTTACTACCGATACCAGGGTATGCTTCAACGTTAGTTCTCTTTTAAATCCATTCAGTACTTCACTTACCTGGAATGGTTTTACTGCCAGGATCACCAACCCGGCATTTTTCACTGCGAAGTTATTGTCGGTGCCAACCTGCACACCCTTTTGTTTTAACAACTGCAACGTGGCCGTATTACGCTTGGTTATATAGATGTCTGAAGCTTTACAGAATTTACTTTTCAATAAACCTTCAGCAATGGCCGTTCCAAGGTTTCCGCCACCGATGATGGCTATTTTCTGATTCATAATTGGTATTTAAAATACGTGTTGTGCTATTGATTAATCTAAAAACGGGACTAATTCTTTGAGACTCTTTTAAAATTTTACTGTCACTTTTTGCTTCTCCAAAAAGTAAGCAAAAAGGAGCCCCGAAAAAATTACATCCTTTTTCGGGGTGGTGCCCTGATTAAGCTTTTGTACTACTGTATACTCAAATTCAGTTCCCTGAAAACAAACTCGAAATAATTTAACTCTACAATACGTTAAAAATATTTATTCAATGATTTCTTTGTGCCTTTGTGTCTCTGAGTCTCTGTGTTTCAAAAATGGAAAACTTCAGACCTAAGTCTTTAAGACATATATTATGCTAAATCTAATTATATAGAAATTTTAAAATCCAATTTCAATAGCACAACACATTATTTAATAATATCGCCTGGCCATCAGGTAATGCTTTACATAATCCTTTACTCCGGCTTCCAGTGTATAAAATGGTTCTGCATATCCAGCTTTCAGAAGTTTGCCCATAGTGGCTTCGGTAAAATATTGGTAAGTTTCCCTGATATCTTCAGGCATATCTATATACTCGATCGCTGGCTCTTTTTCTATCGCTGCATACGTTGCCTTTACCAGGTCGTTGAAACTGCGGGCCTTTCCCGTTCCAAGGTTATAGATGGCCGATGGCACATGATACTGTTCTTCCATCAACCAGTAACATACTTTAACAATGTCTTTTACATAAATAAAATCCCTGAGTTGTTCGCCATCTGTAAAACCTTCCTTATGCGATTTAAATAATTTTACAACCCCATCTTTCTGTACCTGGTTATAAGAATGAAATATTACACTCGCCATTCGTTCTTTGTGATATTCATTTGGCCCGTATACATTAAAGAACTTCAGTCCAACCCAGCCTGGCGGATGATCTTCCTGGTGAAGCAACCATTTATCAAAATTGTTCTTTGATTCTCCATATGGATTCAATGGCTTAAGTTTTTCGATGATAGAATGATCATCATCGTAACCAAAAGCGCCGTTACCGTAAGTTGCAGCAGAAGATGCATAAACCAGCGGCACATTGTTGATCGTGCAGTAGTTCCATATTTTTTGAGAATACTCTACATTCAAATGCTGGTGAATGGCATAATTAAATTCAGTGGTATCGGTTCGGGCGCCGAGGTGAAATACAAAGCTCACAGAAGGTTTTTCTACCTGCAGCCATTCAAATAAATTCTCCCTTTCTATGCGGGCCGTATACTTTTTATGAAGCAGGTTCAGCTCTTTGGTTTCATCATCAAATTCATCTACCAATAACAGGTTCTCATGTCCCTTTTCATTGAGGTAACTCACCAGGCAACTGCCGATGAACCCGGCTGCGCCGGTAACGATTATGGTTGCTTGTTTATCCATCTGGCTGTTGTTTAAATAACTGACAATGCTCCTTCAATCTCCTGGCCTTTCAACAGGTCGGTAATGGCATGATCGTAAGAATGTTTCCAATCACGGATATGTCCCATCGATTCATTTCCAATGACAATATCGCCGGCTGTTACATCTCCGAGCAGGGATATGGTGGTTTGCTGTGTTCCCATAAATGATTCAAAGTTTGCTTTTTGATCCTTACTAACGGAAACGACTACCCTACCCTGTGCTTCACCAAACCAATAAGCATCTTTCCTGATATCCGTTTCCTGTTGATTCACCGAAAATCCAAGATCCCGGTTAAATCCGCTTTCTACGAGGCATATGAAAAGGCCACCCTCACTGATATCATGTGCAGACTGTACATGTTTACTTTCAATTAATTTTAGTACCGATTGCTGCATACTGAATTCTTCATCCAGGTCAAAATACGGGCAGGGAGAATAATCTTCTCCAACGATCTTGTGCAGGTATTCAGATGAACCAATATCATTGCGGCTTTTACCAACCAGGTAAATAAGGTCACCTGGTTGTTTAAAATCCATGGTCATTTTATTATTAACCGTTTCCAGCAATCCTACCATGCCAATGGTAGGTGTAGGAAAAACCGGGCCGTCGGGAGATTGATTATAAAAACTCACATTACCGCCGGTTACAGGAGTATCAAATTTCACACAGGCTTCACCCATGCCTTTAATGGCTTTTACAAACTGGTAATATACTTCGGGATCATAAGGGTTACCGAAGTTGAGGCAATTGGTAACACCCAATGGAGTGCCTCCACTACATACGATATTCCTGGCTGCTTCTGCTACGGCGATCATGGCGCCTTTATACGGATCGGCATACACGTAACGGCTATTGCAATCGGTAGTTAATGCCAACGCTTTATTGGTTGGCTTGGCAATCACTACGGCTGCATCACTGGGAGCATTGGTAGATGTATTTCCAGCGCCCACCATGCTGTCATACTGTTCATAAACCCAACGCTTACTCGCAATATTCGGCAGCTGGATCATTTTCTCTGCGATGGGTTTTATTTTTTGTATATCTGCAACGGACGATATCTTGAATGAATTTATTTTTTGTAAGTAAGCGGGTTCTGTAAATGATCGTTCATATTGAGGCGCTCCTCCTCCCAGTACCAATTCTACCGCAGGAAGGATGGCTTCAGTTTCACCAAACATCCTGAATTGCAATAAACCATCTGTCGTTACTTCTCCTATATGACTACAAGGCAGATCCCATTTTTCAAATACTTTCAGCACGGCATCTTCCTGCCCTTTGTGTGCCACCAGCAACATCCGTTCCTGGCTTTCACTAAGCAGGAGTTCCCAGGCTTTCATGCCCTGTTGCCTGGTTGGCACTTTATCCAGGTCGATGAGCATACCTGCATTTCCTTTGGCACTCATTTCCGCAGTTGAACAAATGATGCCTGCAGCGCCCATGTCCTGCATACCTACCACAGCACCGGTTTGGATCACTTCGAGGCAGGCTTCCAGTAATTTCTTTTCCTGGAATGGATCCCCAACCTGAACAGCAGGCAGATCTTCAGCACTATCGGCCGTAATCTCCGCACTGGCAAATGAAGCTCCTCCGATTCCATCTTTACCCGTTGCACTACCTACAAAAAATACGGGGTTACCTTTTCCTTCTGCAGTGGCTGAAACTGTTTCTCCATTTTTTAAAATACCAACGCTCATGGCATTGACTAACGGGTTCGTATGGTAGCAGTTTTCAAAATAAATTTCACCTCCCACTGTTGGTACGCCGAAGCAGTTACCATAGTGCCCGATGCCATGCACCACACCGGCAAGCAGGTGCTGGGTTTTGGGATCAGTCAAATTACCAAATCGCAATGAATTCAATGAAGCAATTGGCCTGGCACCCATGGTGAATATATCACGGTTGATGCCGCCTACCCCGGTAGCTGCGCCCTGGAAGGGTTCAATAGCCGATGGATGATTGTGTGATTCAATTTTGAATACCACGCCATAACCATCGCCTATATCCATCAATCCCGCATTTTCCTCACCAGCTTTCACCAGCATTTTTTTCCCATCCCTTGGAAGTGTTTTCAGCCACCGGATCGAATTCTTGTAACTGCAGTGTTCACTCCACATACCACTGAATGCGCATAACTCCGTGAAATTTGGCGTGCGCCCGAGTTTCTGTTTAATGAGCTCAAATTCTTCTTCTGTGATCCTTAATTGTGCGGCTGTTTTCGCTGTTATTTCCATATTATGTGGAGGTATACGTTTTTGAAAATGCAAAGGTACTGACTGCTTACCTTTATCCCGGGTAACAAAAGCAATTATTTTAACTAACTTCCCACATCCAAAATTTACACGGTTGTATTATTTATTATTCTTTGTTTACCTGCTGGTGGGCTGTTACCTGGTAACCAGGATCCCTTTTATCAGGAAAGCCGGTATCGGCAACAAAACGATCATAGCGCTTTTCATTGCTAAGGTGCTGGCCGGGGTGCTCATCGGCTGGTTATCGAACAAATACAACCCTGGTACAAGTGATTATTGGTGGATCAATGCAGATGGCTGGCTCGAATACCAACTACTTCGATCAGATCCACGTGAATTCTTCAGTAATATTTTCCGATCTCCATATGAACATTATGAAGGTTTTTTTAATTCCATTGGTTCTTACTGGAATGATCTGAAAAATAACATCATCATTAAAATACTGGCATTCTGCAACATCTTTACCCGCGGAAATTATTATGTGAACAGCCTGTTCCTTAATTTTTTCGCTTTCATGGGCTCGGTCGCTTTATACAGGATATTCTCGCATATATATATGCATAAAAAGCGATTACTCATTGCCGGTTGCTTCCTGTTGCCATCAACACTCTATTTTACATCGGGTATTCATAAAGACCTAGTGGTGTATACCATGCTGGCTTTTTTATGTTATGCCATTTACTTTTCAATTGAACAGCGCATCAGCCTGAAACGGATACTCATTATCTGTTTGGCAATGCTAAGTCTTCTATTGATCCGCAATTTTGTGCTCATCATGCTCATCCCTCCCGTCCTGGCCTATCTCATCTGCATCAAAAAAAGATGGCAACCCTGGAAGGTATTTTCTTCGATGTATGTTCTGCTGATCCTGGGCATTCTCTTTGTTTCCTGGATATCCCCTTCCATATCACCCTTGCAGGTGATTGTTCAAAAACAACAGGATTTCCTGAGCCTGCCGGTTGCCGCATCCCAACTTCCGATGCCAGTTCTAACAGCCGACCCGGCGAGTTTTGGGCAACATTTCTTCCTGGCCGTTAACCATGGATTTTTGAGGCCCTATCCCTGGGAATCTGCGGGGCCATTTTTATTTCCATTGTCGATCGAATTGTATTTCTATCTCTTTCTCGGGGCTTGTGCCCTCTTTTTTCGCAATGGTAATGCTGAAAAAAGTGTTCCCTTTATTTATGTATCTATCTGTTTCGCCCTCAGCCTCCTGCTAATCAATGGGTATATTGTTCCAAACATGGGATCACTCGTACGGTACCGAAGTATCTATTGGCCCTTCCTGCTTGTTCCTATCCTTTGTATCATAAAGCTTCCAAAAGCCCTTAACAAACATATTAATATTTAAAATATCTAACTTTTTCTATAGCTAACTACCCGAAATTTAAGAAATACTTTTCAAAAAAATTGCTTTTTAAAATAAAATACTCTTTTTTTGCGTCTTAAACCAGAAAAAATGAGCTCATTACGATTCAAAGCTATTAACAACTTATCGAGTAATGTGGTGACAGAAAAGGTAAAAGCCTCTGCACGCATTACCGGAATTTTTAATGAAAATGTGTTTACCCTTAAAACTGCCCGTCATTATTTAAGTGACGATGCGTACAAAAGTTTGCTGGCATCTACCCTGGGTGGCAAAAAGATCGACCGTTCCATGGGCAACAACATTGCCAATGGACTGAGGGCCTGGGCAGAAGAAAAAGGCGTAACCCATTTTACCCATTGGTTTCAGCCATTGACCGGCTTGTCGGCTGAAAAACATGATTCATTTTTTACCTTAAAAGGCGACGGCACCCCCATTGAAGAATTTGAGGGCGCTGCATTGATACAACAGGAACCAGATGCTTCCTCATTCCCAAGTGGAGGTTTAAGAGCCACTTTTGAAGCCCGTGGTTATACTGCCTGGGATCCTTCATCTCCTGCATTCATCATGGAAACGGGAGAAGGAAAAACACTTTGCATCCCTACCATTTTTGTTTCTTATACGGGTGAATCACTGGATACCAAAACTCCATTGCTAAAGGCACTTGTTGCACTTGACAAAGCAGCTGTGGATGTTTGCCAGTATTTCGATAAGAATGTATCGAAGGTTGCAGCTACGCTTGGCTGGGAACAGGAATATTTTGTGGTAGATGCCGGTATTGCCATCGCAAGGCCCGATCTGCTGTTAACCGGCAGAACTGTTTTCGGGCATGCGCCAGCGAAAGGTCAGCAACTTGAAGATCATTATTTTGGAGCCATACCAGAAAGGGTATACGCTTTTATGCGTGATTTTGAACAGGAGTCATACCGCCTGGGTATTCCTTTGCGTACAAGGCACAATGAAGTGGCGCCTGCACAGTTTGAATGTGCGCCCATTTATGAAGAAACCAACCTGGCCGTGGATCACAACACATTGTTAATGGATATAATGACCCGCGTTGCCAAAAGACATAACCTGCTGGTATTGCTGCACGAAAAACCATTTGCCGGCATCAATGGAAGTGGTAAGCACAATAACTGGAGCATGAGCACCGATACAGGTGTGAACTTACTGGCACCTGGCAAAACGCCGAAAACAAACCTGATGTTCCTCACCTTCTTTGTGAATACCATAAAAGCGGTTCATGATTATGCCGAACTCATCAGGGCATCGATTGCAAGTGCGGGTAACGATCACCGTTTGGGTGCCAACGAGGCCCCGCCAGCTATCATTTCCATATTCATTGGTAAGTATCTCACCGATGTATTGGAGCAGGTTGAAAAACGAGTAGGAGGAAATTTTGATGAACAGGATGAAGCCATCCTTAAACTGGATATTCATAAGAGCATTCCGGAACTGATGCTCGACAATACAGATCGTAACCGTACCTCCCCGTTTGCCTTTACAGGAAACAAGTTTGAATTCAGGGCGGTTGGATCTTCTGCAAACTGTGCCGGCCCAATGACCACGCTGAATACCATCATGGCAGAAACCCTGAAGCACTTTAAAATTGAAGTAGACGCATTGATTGAAAAAGGCGAGAAGAAAGAAGTTGCCATCATGCAGATCATCCAGAAATACATCGTGGAAAGCAAGAAAGTTTTGTTTGAAGGGGATGGTTACAGTGACGAGTGGGAAAAAGAAGCGGCCAAAAGAGGACTTCCGAATGTAAAAACAACACCACTTGCATTGGACGCCTATTCATCGGCAAAAGCAAAAAAACTTTTTGAAGACAATAAGATCTACAACCACCTGGAACTGGAAGCCCGTCATGAGATCATGCTAGAAGCCTATGTGAAAAAAGTACAGATCGAAGCACGTGTTATGGGCGACCTTGCTACAACACTCATCATACCGGCGGCATTAAAATACCAGAATATTTTGCTGGAAAATATCAAAGGCCTGAAAGATGCCGGGCTGGAAGCTTCGGCTTACAGCAGCCAGAAAACGATCCTTACCCAGTTGAGCGAGCATATAAATACCATTAGCATTAATGTGACAAAGATGATCGAAGCCCGCAAAAAGGCCAATGAAATTGCCAATACCAGGGAAAAGGCCATTGCTTATTGCGATGATGTTAAAGCTCCCTATTTCGACCTGATCAGGTACCATGTAGATAAACTGGAACTGATGGTAGATGACAGCCTGTGGTTATTGCCAAAATACAGGGAGATCCTTTTCTTAAGATAGTCCAGTCAACTATAAATGTATCCAAAGCCACGAAATCGCTAATTTTCGTGGCTTTTTTATTGCCAGTAACATATCGATCATATCACTACCAAACAATTTTTGCAGCTTCCATCACGATTGTAACTTCTTTAACGTAAGGTTGATTATTTTTAAGCCATGAAAAAATTGATACCCCTGTTTCTTTTCATCTGTACTGCAAACGAGGTTTTTGCGCAAAACAACAATCCATACAAGCAGGTAGATGAGTATGTAAAAAAGTTAGGCGCACTGGAAGCATTCAATGTGGCCGTTATTGCGGATACCCTTACCCGTCAGTTTGCAGAAAAAGAACAAAAGGCAAGGGCAATTTTTTACTGGACTGCCAACAACATAGCCCTCGATCCCAAGGCGATAAAATCGAACGACAATAAAAAAACAGACCCGGTATTGGTTGTACAACTTCGCAAGGCCACTTCATTGGGGTTTGCTTTATTGATACAGGAAATGTGCAGCATGGCCAAGATCCGCTGTCTTACAGTAGATGGATATGTAAAAAGTTCAAGTGAAGACATTAATAATAAACCGGATGAAATAAATCATTCGTGGAATGTGGTACAGCTTGGACAAAGCCCCGAGCAATGGTATTATATTGATGCTGCCAAAGCAAGTGGTTACCTCGATAAAAAACAAACTTTATTTACGCCGTTATTTACCAGCGAATATTTTTTTGCCGACAGGCTTTTATTCAACCTCGATCATTACCCTGATAATCATGCCTGGTTACTGGGAGATGGCCCAAAGGGCCTGGGAGAATTTTATGCACTTCCCATCATATCCAGTGCAGCGTACTTATATGGCATGCAAAAGCCAATGCCTTTGAACGGATATATTAAAACAAAAACAACGGCGCTTACGAATTTCAGTTTTACCTGCAGCAATGCCGGTTCACTTGCCAGTATTACCCTGCTAATGGGTGATGGCAATAAACAACAAAAGCCCGTACCGATGAATTTCACCAATACAAGTGGCCTCATTAAATTCAGTTATACATTTAAAAGAGAAGATACTTTTCCTCTTCATATCTTGGCGGATGGAAAAGAAATTTTACAGTATATGGTGGAAGTGGTTGAATAAAAATCTATGTCTTGTATGACGCTTTTCAATAGACACAATTGCTTCTTATTTATTTCTATTATTTTCTCCCTGCAACTTGTTGCCCAACAGGCAAGGGTAAACGCAGGCACGCTTAAACATTTCGAACAATTTAAATCTTCCTATGTTTCGGCCAGGAATGTTGATGTATGGCTGCCTGATAATTACCAGGCCAATATTAAATATCCTGTGTTGTACATGCACGATGGCCAAATGCTTTTTGATTCATCCATCAACTGGAATAAACAGGAATGGGGCATTGACGAAACCATGCAGTCACTGATCAACCAACAAGTCACCAGGCCCTGTATCGTGGTAGGCATCTGGAATGCAGGAATGGAAAGGCATACCGATTATTTGCCGAAGAAAGCATTTGAATCACTAACGCCATTTCAACAGGATACTTTGCTGCATGTGAAAGCCTATGGATCTACAAACCTTTTTACCGGTAAGATGCAATCAGATCTATACCTGCGATTCATTGTGCATGAATTAAAACCTTTTATTGACAGTAGTTTTTCAACCCTTCCCGATCAACCGAATACATTCATGGCCGGTTCCAGCATGGGCGGTTTAATATCGATGTATGCCATCTGCGAATACCCGCAGGTGTTTGGTGGAGCTGCGTGCCTGTCTACGCATTGGCCCGGCATATTTACGCTACATAACAATCCGATTCCCGCGACCATGCTGCAATATTTTGACACCCATCTCCCCGATCCTTTGACTCACCTTTTCTATTTCGACTATGGTACTGAAACCCTCGATACCATGTATAAATCCTTTCAAATGCAAGCCGATAAAATCCTGAAAGCACAAGGTTATCATGCCGGCAACTGGCTCACCAAAGAATTTCCCGGGGAAGATCATTCGGAAAAGGCCTGGCGTAAAAGATTTCAGTTTCCCGCAGGTTTTCTATTGAAGAAATGAGAAATTTTAAAAAATAAATTCAATCGCAGGCAACCAAATGTTTGAAATTGGTCATTATTAAATAAACAGGTAAGGATCGAATGGATACAGCTACATTGATTGCAGAAGCAAAGCAGGGAAGCAGGGCGGCACAGAAATGCCTGTTCGACCAGTTTGCGGGTCAATTACTCGTGGTTTGCAAACGATATGTAAAAAACTTGGAAGACGCAGAGGAGTGTTTACTGGACGGGTTTTACCAGTTTTTTGATAAGCTTCCTGCTTTCCGGTACCAGGGTGATGGCGCATTGTATACCTGGTTAAAGGGTATCATGGTGAACAGGTGCCTGATGTTCCTTCGCAAAAAAAACATTTTTAATCTCATCACGGAATCAGAAACAGCGGAAGTAGAAATTGAGGAGGAAGTGTTTCATAAATTATCAGCAGATGAGATTTTTCACCTGGTCCTTCAACTTCCGGTAGGATATAGAACGGTGTTTAACCTGGCAGAAATGGAAGATATGAAACATAGTGAAATAGCTCTTGCATTGGGCATTTCTGAAGGCACTTCCAAATCGCAATTAAGTAAGGCAAAAAAACTATTGCAGAAAAGCCTGCAAGCAAAAGGTATTGTATATGAGCATAGAAAATCAAAATAATACTTCACACTGGAAAAGCAGGATCCAGGACATGAACGAGGTGGATGGCAAACCAGCTGACCTGGGTGGATTGTGGACTAAATTAGAAGCAAGACTACCTGAAAAGAAAGTGAGCCATAAAAAGAAATATTGGCTAGCTGCAGCAGCCCTGGTAGCCTGTTTAATGACTGTGTACTTCTTTTATAATGCTGATGAAAGGGAGAATGCACTTGCAAAGGCGATCATATCACCTGTATCAAACAGCAGTTTAAAAGAGATCGCAGTTGAAAATAAAAAAGCAACAATACCTGTAAATATAACAGTTATCAATAAACGCCCTTCTGTTCAAAAGCCTTTAGTTTCATCTGCGGCCAGGATCACGTCAACATCCGTGCAAACTACCAGCCTCCATTCACTCCCGTTTGAGGCTGCGGCACTTAAAAGCAATGCAAAACCAGATTCTTCTGAAAGACAGATAGCCAGTAACATACAGGCACCAGGTTATCAAACACCTGTTCCCTTGTTTGCCAGTAAAAAATTAAAAGTGATTCACCTGAACGAACTTCAATCGGCCGATGCCGACCAGGCTTCAACTGAAAATGATCAGGGCTTTCGCTCAATACGCATCAAACTGATGCGTCAACAGGCCCCGGACATGTCGGCCACCAATCAATCGCCTTCCGACAATCTCATCAAAATAAAACTTCCGCAAAACTAGTCAACATGAAAAAAATCACTTGTATGCTGATGCTCATTGTGAGCATCAACGGGGAACTTATTGCCCAGGAAAATTCCCCTAACAATCAAAAGGTCTTTGGATTTCCTGTCGAAAAAATGACCCGCAGATTCTATTTCGACCTGGGTAAGGGCAATACGATGCAACTGGAACTGGAAGAACTGGATGATCTGCCCAGGATCCGGATCGATTCATTGCTGCGGATCATGCTGGTTGATGCCGATGCTTTAAAATACAAGGGCAGCGAACTATCCTCCCGTAATATTGATTATGTATTTGAAAGCAGTGGAGCCAATAAGATCCGCATCAGGGAAATTCGGCAGGCGGGCACAAGCTATGTTATAGACCAGGGAAATCCTTCCCTGCTGAAGACGGAGCAGGACAGCGTGTTTATTATGGGAAAAGTACCATCAGGAAATAAAGCACATCATTACCGCCTAAGTTTCTATTTAAATGACCTCAGCGACCTCACCAGTTACCCTGATTTTAAACTCGCTGAAAAATTTGAAAACATATACAACAGCAAACCTCAACGCTGGAATACAGAAAAAGGCAGAACATATTTACCAAATGATAAAACGGTATCATCCAAACAGGCTAAAGGACGATTCATGGGATACGATTATCTCAACATTCGTTTATCGGCCGATATCCAGAATTATAAAAATAATTTTGTACCATCCATCACTCTCGGTGCAGTATTCGACATCAGCAGCAACCGTTTCCGCCATGCATTTGGTTTCTGGGGAGAATATCATTTTAGTTTTGAAAAAAATGCAGAAGGTAAACTGCAGACCTTTGGAAATAAATTCATCTCACTCAGTTACCAACGTACATCCATAAACGAAAATGATAAGAAAACTTTCTTCAATCCGAATATTTCATTTGGAATCCTCACCAAAAGAAAAGGTGAAATGTACGACAAAGGAACGATGAAGATCGGGGCTGGAAAATTCACCATGTCATCGGGTAGAACCAGCCTGGAACCCATCATCTATTTCACTGATTTTTTCAAACAGGTTTCGCCAGGAATCAGGCTGGTGCAAAGTTTCTAAAAAATTGTGGGTAAACGCAGTTGTTAATCATTCTTATACAACCGCATCATTTGCGAATAGCTCAGCTTGTTGCCGAAAGCATGCAGGCAACGGGCTATTCGCTTTGTTTTAGTAGCATCCGTTTTCGCAGATTCTATCCATTTGGAATAATATTGCCGGTGCGACATAGGCAGACTGGTAAAAAATTCATTTGCTTCGGGTTCATCTGCAAGGCACTCTAGCAAAACGGCCGACAATGGAATTTCCGAAGCATCTTCTTCCAGGGAAACTTCAACGGTATCTCCTTTTTTCTTCCTGGTACTTTTGCGCATCACCGCGTTAACGGGCATGATAAAATCGCCGCCTCCCATGGGCAATATAGAAATAGCTTTGATCACATGCTCATCAATGCTACCTTTTACACGGAATGATTTCTTCGTATCGGCCTTTATCTTAACGGCAATTTTTTTTGGAATAAGTAAGTAGGTCCAGCCGGTTTTCTCACCCTGCTGATCGAATTTGAGGAGCTTCGTTGTGAACTTGATCATGCACGTAAAAATATAAAAAATACGATCCTGCGCTTCACGAACGTATAAAAAAAGCCCCCGGAAAACCAGGGGCCAATGCTTTATGCTCTTTGTTTGGCAGGTGCCTTTTTCTTAACTTTTTTAAGGGCGGCATCAATGGCCTTGCTCAATTCTTCGTAAGTTGGTTTGCCTGTTACCAGGGTTCCATTCACGAAAAAGGTAGGAACATCTTTTACACCGCGGTTCAATCCTTCTCTCAGATCGCCCTGTACCTGCCAACCATAAGTGGCATTTACCAGTTCATCGAGAAAACGTTTGTTGTTTACACCGGCTTCTTTAGAATGTAATTTCAAGCTGGTAGTACCCAGGTTGCGACGATTCGCAAACAGGATGTTGTGCATTTCCCAAAATTTACCTTCCTGCGCAGTTGCAACAGCAGCTTCACCTGCTTTTAAGCTACGCTGGTGAATATTGGTTAAGGGAAAATGACGAAAATTAAACCTGATTCTTCCATCGTAATCTTCGAGTAATTTTTTTACCACCTCATTGGCTTTCGCACAAACTTCACTTTCATATTCTCCAAATTCTTCCAGTGTTACTTCCGCTTTAGGGTTTCCTACAAATACGTCTTTTGGTTCTATAATTTCAACCACTTCTTTTTTAAATGCCATGATTTCTTCTTTTACTTGATATTAACCGGTGGCCGCTTCCACATTGGCATCCGGTCTTTGTTGTTAATTTACTACAATCTGTTTGTCCTGACTGAATCGCCTGAAGGTAGTATTTTTTAAAATGTTTTAAAAACCGTGCAACATATTTTCCGTAAAACGGCAAATTAGTGCCTGATAATCAATGATATAAAATGTCTATATTTTTTTTATAATGTATTTTAAGCCGGCATTTTGGCCACGGTTTCATTTCTGAATACCACGGTACCATCAAATACATCTACCAATACCGGTTTGGTTTTATCGATCGTTCCTGCCAGTATCTTTTTGCTTAACTGGTTCACAATTTCCCGTTGAATGAGCCTTTTAAGGGGCCTTGCTCCAAACTGTACATCGTATCCATTTTCTGCCAGGTAGTCGAGGGCATAATCGCTGAACTGGAGGTCGATCCCGTTTTGGCCAACGAGCTTTCTCAGGTTTTCCAGCTGGATCGAGATGATGCCTTTGATCTCGTTTTTCATCAGTGGCTGAAACATGATGATCTCATCTATTCGATTCAGGAATTCGGGACGAATGGTCTGCTTCAGCAGGTTGACCACTTCTACCTTTGTACGTTCTACCACTTCCTCCTTATTCTTTTCCGTTACATTCTCAAAATTATCCTGTATCACCTGGCTGCCCATATTGCTGGTCATGATGATGATCGTGTTCTTGAAATTCACCACACGTCCTTTGTTATCGGTAAGCCGGCCGTCGTCGAGCACCTGCAACAACACATTGTACACATCGGGATGTGCTTTTTCAATTTCATCGAGCAATACCACGGAATATGGTTTTCGTCTAACCGCCTCCGTTAACTGACCACCTTCATCATATCCAACATATCCCGGAGGCGCACCTACCAAACGACTCACTGAGTGTTTTTCCTGGTATTCGCTCATGTCAATCCTCGTCATCATATTTTCGTCGTCAAACAAATAATCGGCTAGTGCTTTGGCCAACTCCGTTTTACCTACACCGGTAGTTCCCAAAAATATAAAAGAACCAATTGGCCTGCGGGCGTCCTGTAATCCGGCCCTGCTGCGACGGATGGCATCCGATACCGCTTCAATGGCTTCATCTTGTCCCACTACCCTTTTATGCAGTTCATCTTCCAGCAACAATAATTTCTCTCTTTCACTCTGCAGCATTTTTGACACCGGTATACCGGTAGATTTAGCAACGCTTTCGGCAATATCTTCCGCATCCACCTCTTCTTTTAACAGGCGTTTTTCAGATAATTCCCCAAGCTGCCTTGTCAATTCCACAATCTGTGTTTCCTGCTCTTTCACTTTACCATAGCGGATTTCGGCCACTTTACCATAATCTCCATTCCTTTCCGCTTGTTCTGCTTCCTGCTTCAATTGTTCAATACCCGCTTTTCCGTTCTGTATCTTTTCAACGATCTCTTTTTCCTGTTTCCATTTCGATTTATAGGTATCTCTTTCCACAGATAAATTAGCGATCTCTGTATTCAGGTCTTTCAGCTTGCTTTCATCATGTTCTCTCTTGATGGCTTCTCTTTCAATTTCCAATTGCCTGATCTGTCTTTCCAGTTTATCCAGCTCTTCCGGCATGGAGTTCATCTCCAATCTTAACTTCGCTGCGCTTTCATCAATGAGGTCAATAGCCTTGTCGGGCAAAAACCGGTCCGTAATATACCTGTGCGATAATTCAACTGCAGCAATGATGGCTTCATCCTTGATACGAACGTGGTGATATGTTTCGTAACGGTCTTTTAATCCCCTTAATATCGATATAGCATCTTCCACGCTTGGTTCATCGATCATTACTTTCTGAAACCGCCTTTCCAATGCTTTGTCTTTTTCAAAAAATTTCTGGTATTCCGATAAAGTAGTGGCACCAATGGCCCTGAGTTCACCCCTTGCCAATGCAGGTTTTAATATATTGGCCGCATCCATCGCTCCATCGCCCCCACCAGCGCCCACCAGGGTATGAATTTCATCAATGAATAAAACAATATCTCCTTCGCCGGATATAACTTCCTTCACAACTGATTTCAGTCTTTCTTCAAATTCGCCTTTGTACTTAGCTCCGGCGATCAATTGCCCCATGTCGAGCGCATAGATCGTTTTTGATTTTAAATTTTCAGGCACGTCTCCGTTCACAATTCGCATAGCCAATCCTTCTGCAATGGCTGTTTTTCCCACACCGGGTTCACCAACCAGGATCGGGTTATTTTTTGTACGGCGACTAAGAATGTGCAATGTTCTGCGGATCTCTTCATCTCTTCCAATGACCGGATCGAGTTTTCCTGCACGAGCGAGTTCATTTAAATTTTTCGCATATTTATTCAATGCGTTGAATTGCGTTTCCTGTGTTTGAGAAGAAACGGTTGATCCTTTCCGTAAGTCTTTGATGGCTGTGATGAGTCCCTTTTCTGTAAGTCCTGCGTCTTTCAATAATTTGGCAGGAGCATCATTGCCTTGTAAGATAGAAAGGAGTAAATGTTCGGGTGTAACAAATTCATCGCCGAAGGTTTTCAACACAGCGCCTGCACGCAGGATGGCTGCATTGGCATCCCTGCCCAATGACGTTGCTGGTTCAGCTTTGGTAGTTGGTAATTTCTTAAGTAACTCTTCCAGCTTCGATTCAACGAGATTAACGGTTACATTGTTTTTCTTCAACAAATAATCGATAGGCGAATCTTCCATCGTAAGCATGGCTTTCAGAAAATGTTCGTTTTCTATATTTGGATTCTGTTGATTAAAAGCCAGTTGCTGTGCCTGTTGCACAAGTTCAGCTGCTTTAATGGTAAAATTATTCAGGTTCATATTTTTACAAATTAGATAGGTTAATTTTAAACTTAGTCTGCAAACTTATATCCAAATAAAAATCAGGAAAATATGACATATAAAAGGCGAATAAACTGCCTGCATTGCAGCTTAATCGGGTGTTTCCTGCTAATGTTACAGGTTACCCAGGCTCAACCCGATTTTACCCGGGTAGACAAATGGCTTTCTGATAACCTGGGTGGATTGGGCGGAAGGGCGGTTTTGTTGATATATAAAGATGGAAAGCAACTCTATGCCAGGGCTGAAAATGACATGAATCGCAGGCAAAAGATGGCTGGAAAATTCATGGCCAGAAAAACAGGCAAATCTTCTGATGAAGTATTAAAAGATTTTGATGAGAACAGTAAGATCAACATCGCCAGTTGCAGTAAATGGTTGAGTGCGGCACTTATAATGACCTTTGTAGACGAAGGCAAACTGAAGACCACAGATACGATAGGTCGGTATTTACCCATCATGACAGCCAATGGTAAGGGAACGATTACGATTGCAGATTGCCTGAGTCATTTAACTGGAATAAAATCGGAAGGACTCAAAGAAAACAAAACCTTTTTACAAACGGCTTCGATGCAGGAAGCCATGAAAGTAATTGCGGCATTACCGGTTGAAGCTGCACCGGGTAAGTCATTCAGGTATAGCAGCATTGGACTGCAGTTAGCCGCTGCCGTTATAGAGCAGATCAGCGGCAAAGATTTTGAAACTTTGTTTGCTGAACGTATTGCAGGACCTTGTGATATGAAGCAAACCGATTTTGGACATAAAAAGGTTCCCCTTGCTGCAGGCGGGGCGCAAAGTACGGCAACCGATTATATCCATTTCCTCGATATGATCCTGCACGACGGGCAATACAATGGAAAAACGGTGTTGAAAAAAAGCAGCGTTGCAGAAATGCAATTCAATTATATAGCCGGAAAGCAAATCATGCATGTGCCCGAAGAAGCAGGCAATTGGGGATATGGATATGGTGAATGGGTGATGGACCGGACCCTGCAGGGTAAACGATCTGATGTGGCCAGCAGCCCGGGATTATTCGGCAGTTTTCCCTGGGTCGACAATAAAAACCAATATGTAGGCATCCTCTTAACCTATAACCTGAAACACAAAGGAAGAGGTGAAAAATACCTGGAGCTGAAAAAACTGGTGGATGATGCGATTACAAAATATTAACGCCCTATTTGGGTCATTCCTGTAATTTTGCAGGCAATGAAGATAAAGACCACATTGCGCTCATGGCTGGCTGCTTGTATTTTAATGCTGCATTTTTTGCCTGCCGGCGCTCAGAAAAAAAGCAGGCTGCTGGAAGGCATGTACATTCAATGGGGATATAACACTGAATGGTATACGAAGAGCAATATCCATTTCAGCATGGCCAATGGCGATAAATTCACCTTACATCATGCCAGGGCAGAAGATAAACCAGACCTTGATGCTATTTTGAAAAAACCTGCCGAAATTTCCATTCCTCAATACAATTACCGCATTGGCTTCTACCTGAACAAAGCGCATACAAAAGCGATCGAATTGAATTTTGATCACCCGAAATATGTTGTGGTCGACGGGCAGAAAGTTCATGTAACAGGTACCATTGATGGCAAACCGGTTGATGGAGACAGTATTTTAAATCCTGATACATTCCTTCACCTGGAACATACCGATGGAGCCAATTGGTTTCACATCAATTATGTGCAACAGAAGACCATTTTTACTACTTATAAGAAAGCAAGGCCGTTGGTAAACCTTATCTGGAAAGCCGGGTTGGGCATTAATGTACCTCGTACCGACTTTACCTGGCGGGGCGACAGGCTGAATAATAAATTTCACATTGCCGGTTACAATATAGGAGTAGAAGGAGGTGCGAGGATCTATCCTTTTAAAAAACTATTTTTTGAATTTACCGGTAAAACCGGGTATGTAAAATATGTAAATGCGCTGGCTAATAGTGTTGGAATGAAAGGTAACCGGGCAAAACATAGTTTCGGATATATTGAATTGATCGGGCTGATTGGCTATGATATTCCTTTTTAATAAATTAAGTTAGTTCCATATAAACCCTGTTGCATTAACAGGGTTTTGTTTTTCGCCAAAATTGATTTGTATGTACGAAAATAAAAGACAGAAACTGGCACCGGTAAAAGTATTCTACCAACGTGTGCTGAAAAATTGCCTGGCAGCTTTATTTTTTATTATTATCTGCCTTTCGGTTGGCATCATTGGTTATAAATTTACCATACCTGAATTTGACTGGTACGATAGCCTGCTCAATGCATCTATGATCCTGAGTGGAATGGGACCGATCATTGATGCCGATATTGTGCTTACAAAAAGCGCCAAGGTATTTGCATCTGTATATGCCTTATTCAGTGGTATCGCATTTATATCAACCTTCTGGATCCTGATTGCCCCGATCGCTCATCGGTTCTTTCATAAGTTGCACCTGGAGAATAAACAGGAAGATTGAGGGCTTAATTATTTTTTACCAACACTACCCTTTCCAGAAAATCAGGAACCAGTGAAAAAGATAAAATTTCACCATGCCCCTTAGCAAATTTTATTGGTTAATTTTAAATTTATATGCAAGCTGCTTCCGCATCAAATTTTATTAAAAAAACCACCCGGGAATTGGGATTTGATTTTTGTGGAATAGCCCGTGCCTGTTTCCTGGAGGAGGATGCCAGGCGACTTGATACCTGGTTGAATAAAGGCATGCATGGACAAATGCATTACATGCAGAACCATTTCGAATTGCGGGTAGATCCAACAAAACTTGTTCCCGGAGCCCGGTCGGTGATTACACTTCTTATGAATTATTACCCTGAAGTAGTACAACCAGGAGATGCATTACAGGTTGCAAAATATGCATACGGAAACGACTATCATGAGCTGATCAGGGATAAATTAAAAACCTTATTTAAAAAGATCAAAGAGAATATCGGTGACGTGAATGGCCGGGGATTTGTTGACAGTGCACCAGTATTAGAAAGAACCTGGGCACAGCACGCCGGCCTTGGATGGATCGGCAAAAATGGAAACCTCATCAATAAGCAACAAGGTTCGTTTTTTTTCATCGCAACATTGATCGTGGATCTTGATCTTGAATATGATGACCCATTTGTAAAAGACTATTGCGGAACCTGTACCAGGTGTATCGATCATTGCCCTACCGAAGCCATTCTGCCCGACAAAGTAATTGATGGCAGTAAATGCATTTCTTATTTTACAATAGAACTTAAGGATGCACTTCTTCCAGGAAACATGAAAGGTCAATTTGACCAATGGTTATTTGGATGCGATGTTTGCCAGGATGTTTGTCCCTGGAATCGGTTTTCGAAACCAACAACAGAAGCTGGCTTTAAACCGCTGCCCGAAATACTTGAGTATACAAAAGATGACTGGGAAGCACTTACTGAAGAACAATTCAGCATCATCTTTAAAGACTCCGCGATTAAAAGAACAAAGTACGCAGGCATTAAACGCAACCTTCGATTTATTCAATAATTTGATATGAACAGCAGCCTTGAAAAATTATATGGCATCGCCCAAAAAGAAACGCGGCACATTTTAGGACTCATGAGTGGTACATCGCTCGATGGACTGGACATTGCTTTATGTGCCATCAGCGGACATGGATTGTCTACATCACTTTCTATTAAAAAATTCACGACCATTGTTTATGATGATGATTTTCGGAAAGAAGTTCAGGAACTGTTCGCCCAAAAAAATGTGTCGCTCGAAAAACTCTGCCTGGTAAATGAATGGATTGGGAAGCAACATGCAATCATGATCAATCAATGCCTGTCTGATTGGCAAATAGCTGCTTCAAAAATAGACCTGGTGGCCAGCCATGGACAAACCATTTACCATGCTCCTCTTCAGCAACACAAACAACAAAAATTTGGCAATGGCACTTTACAGATCGGCGATGCTGATCATATAGCAGTTGGAACCGGTATTATCTGCGTCAGCGATTTCAGGCAGAAGCATATTGCAGCAGGAGGCGAAGGTGCTCCTTTAGCAGCCTATGGCGACTACCTGCTTTTTGCAGAAAAAAATAAAGATGTGGTATTGCTGAATATCGGCGGCATCGCAAATTTTACCTGGCTGCCTGCGGGGAAACCGTTCAGCGAAATTGTTTCTTCTGATACCGGTCCCGGCAATACGATGATGAATGCTTATATCGCCTCCATAAAACCAGGCAGCCAGTTTGATGAAGATGCAGCGATGGCCTCACAGGGTACCATACACGAAAAACTGTTGCATGCTTTGATGGAGCATGAATTTTTCAGGTTACCATTCCCAAAAACAACCGGCCCCGAACTATTTAATATATCTTATTTACAATCGGCCCTGGGGGATATAAACCTACCTGCGTTACCTGGATATGATATCCTCGCCACCCTGAACAGGTTCACTGCCGAAAGCATTGGAATTGCTATCAAACAAACGCTACCAAAACTTGAAAATTGTATCATCTACGCCAGTGGTGGTGGTATTCACAATCCATTACTAATGGATCACCTCAAAAAGATCGTTTATCCTGCCTCGTTATGTACTACCCGGGAAAAACAAATAGATCCGGATGCCAAAGAAGCTGTGCTCTTTGCCATATTGGCCAATGAATGTATTGCCGGGAACGCCGACAGCTTTGGCAAAGGAAGTACACACTCCCCTGCTATTGGAATGGGGAAGATCAGTTTCCCAACCTGATGAATACTTTATTTTTCCAGGAGGATTTTAAGATTATTGAGGGCTGCTTCATAACCAGGGCCGGTCATCTTATCGATAAAGATGCCTGAGAACTTTTCCCAGGGATACCACTTAAGCGGCGTGATCACTTTCCATTCTACCTGAACGCCATTACTGTCGGAAACAGGCGCCAGGGCAATGATATTTGCCACATCTTTTTCCCCTTCGCGGGTAAGGTTGGCCGTTAGCTGGTTTTGAATAGTGTCGGTTATTTGGAAGGTGTTTTTTTTCTGGTTGCTCATCCAGGTTGCTGTAGCATTTACTCCGGAAGAAGGATTAGAATATTGAATCTCATTAGAATCCTGCATAAAAACCGGGTGCCAGTCTTTCCATTTCCGCAGATCTTTGATCTCCGCAAAAACACGTTCTGCAGGTGTGTGAATAACAACAGATCTTGCAGTCATTACCTTCGACGGCATCAACAGGGAAATCAGGGTTACCATAAAAAATAATCCCAGTAAGGCAAGTATAAAACCTTTTGCTAATTTCATATTATTCCCATTTAAACACTTTAACAGCAACTGCATACACTACCACACCCCAGATCAGCAGCACAGCAATTTCGGCTCTTACGTCCCAAAGATTCTGTCCTTCAAAAGCTACACTTCGCATGGCAGTATTGAGATGTGTGAGTGGTAATATCTTAGAGATCGGTTGAAGCCAGGTGGGGAAATTTTCTACAGAAAAGAAAGTGCCTCCCAATAAAAATTGAGGAAGGGTGATCAGGTTCGCAAATGGAGGAATGGTACTATCACTCGTTGCAAGTCCGCTTACAATAAATCCAAAACCCATGAAAACCAATAGGCCAATAAAACTCAGCACCAGCATTTCAAGTAAGGTTTGTACATGATGTATGAGCGTAAAGCCAAAAAAGAAATAACCGGCCAGTATAATTACAATGGCGGTTATCATCTGGAAAATAACCCGGCTCAGGCCTTCACCAAGGATTATATAAGTGCGTGAAATGGGTGTTGCAAAAAAGCGTTTAAGCACCAACGTATTCCTCAGGTTAAAAAACATAAAAGCTACGCCAAACACACCTGAACTCAATAAAGAAAATCCTAACTGTCCGGGTAAAATAAAATCGATGGTCTTATATTGACGAATCTCTTTAATATCGGTATCATGATTGAAATGGAAACTGGCATAGGAAGGCCGGTCTTTATAACGTTGCTGGCTAACCTCATTTACCAGGTTATCAATCAGGGCTTTTAATTGCGGCCACTTATCATTACTGGAAGTGGTGCTTTTCAATGAAACAGTATATGGAGTAAGGCCGGTAGTGTTTTTACTGATGGATACGGTGCCGGCTATGCGACCTTTTTGTATGTCAACATTCATTTCGTCTGCCGAAGCATATTTCATGATCCTGACAGACTGATTGTTTTTTAAAGCAGAATACAGATCATTACTCGTGTCGCTGCCACTGGCCATCACAATCCTGAAATTTTGTCGTCCACCATTGCCTCCAATGAATCCAAATACCAATATAAAAATGAAAGGAAATACAAAACTGAAGATGACCGCAGAAGGACTTCGCATGATCGACCTCAAACTACCTACCGTAATCGCCAACATGGCCCTCACCTGGTTATACTTCATGCTGAATGCAGAATTTAAGCCGTAAAGCTATGGCATATTCAGCTCAGGTAAATTTTTAAGCAGAAAAATATTATCTTTTCAGCGGCTTGGTAAATGCGATCCTTAGCCGCAGTTATCAACCGCTTACGTAAAATTATGAATAAAACCTATCTCCTGCTCGGCAGTAACCTGGGTAATCCAAAGGAAAAATTAGCCACTGCCCAACAATTCATTCAAAAAAAAATTGGTCCGATCGTATGCCAATCAGCCATCTATCAAACGGCCGCATGGGGAAATACCCAACAACCCGATTTCTTAAACCAGGTGATCATCGTAAACAATAAACTGGATCCGCAGGAAACCATGCAAACGATTCTCGGCATCGAAGAAAGTATGGGAAGGGTGCGAACTGAAAAAAATGCAGCCAGGCTGATAGACATTGACATTTTATTCTATGGCAAAATGATCATCGATGAAAAAACATTAACCATTCCACATCCTTTCATTGCCCAGCGGCGTTTTGTGCTGGTGCCCCTGGATGAATTATCGCCGTTGTTCATTCACCCGGTATTGAATAAAAATATCCACGAATTGCTCCTCGATTGCCCGGATAAACTGGATGTGAAAAAAATTTGACGGGCCATTTGTGCTTTCCACTTATTTTGCAGCCGAAATGAAATATAACTTCGTTACCATTGAGGGGAATATCGGCGCCGGAAAAACCACCTTAGCAAACCTGCTCAGCAAACATTACAATGCAAAGCTTATCCTGGAAGAATTTGCAGACAATCCCTTCCTGCCCAAATTCTACGAAAGCCCGGAACAATACGCTTTTCCACTGGAGCTTTTTTTCATGGCAGAACGATACAAACAGCTAAAGGATATGTTGCAGACAAAGGATATGTTTCAACAAACCACCGTTTCGGATTACCTGTTTACCAAATGCCTGCTATTTGCAAAAGTGAACCTGCCAGATGAAGAATTCAGGTTATATCAGAAACTTTTCGAGATCATCAATCCACAAATATTACAACCCGATATTCTTATTTACCTGCACAGCCCGGTGAACAAACTCCAGGAAAACATCAAAAAAAGAAACAGGCAATATGAACAGTCAATCCCCAATGATTACCTGTTTACGTTGCAGGAAACCTATACACAATACATCAAACAACACAATATCAAAACACTTTTCGTAGATACCCGTAACGCAGATTTCCTTGGAAATGAAAAACACCTGCAGGTGATCATCGACGCATTGGACAAAGACTATGAAGACGGGCAACATTATATTTCATTGCCATAAAGTTCTACAAGGCTCACCAGCTTTTAAATAATGAACATCTTTGACAGACATCAGAAAAAATAGAAACCCATATGCAGCCCTGAAGATCACGGAATTCAGGGATTTCATTACGGGACGTTTTATTTTCATCATGGGCCTTCGTATGACGGGCACCGTTATAGGCTGGTGGATGTACTTGTTAACCAAGAGTACATTGGCGCTCGGACTGGTAGGTTTGTCGGAAGTAATCCCTGCCTTATCGCTTGCGCTTTATGCCGGACATTACATCGATAAAAATGAAAAACGTTCCCTGCTTCTACGCTGCATATTATTATATACAGGCTGTATCCTGTTATTGATCTTCCTTTCAACTTCTTATATTGCCAATAACCTGCATCACTGGACAATTGCCGCACTCATTTGTGCTGTGATCGCTGCTACGGGCGCCATCAGGGCTTTTTCGGGGCCAACATTTTCTGCCATGATTGCGCAGGTTGTTCCTAAAGAGATGTTGCCATCTGCTGCAGCCATCAGTTCAGCTACCTGGCTCATTGGTTCCATCTGCGGACATGCACTCGCTGGTTTCCTGATTGCATTCCTTGGTATTAGCACTACTTTTTTCATCATATTATTATTCGTGGTAACGGGTTACAGTTTCCTGTACAGGCTCAGCATCAAACCCGTACTGGTAACGGCAACAACCAAAACCTGGCAAAGCGTGAAAGAAGGCATTCAATATGTTTTTAAAACCAAGGAAATTCTGGGTGCTTTATCCCTTGATCTGTTTGCAGTACTATTTGGCGGAGCTGTAGCACTGGTGCCGGTGTTTGCGAAAGACATTTTACACACGGGGCCAATTGGTTTCGGCTGGCTGAATGCCGCTACCGATATCGGTTCTATGATTACGGTAACCTATCTTACCATACGACCATTACACCGGAGCCAGGGCAGAATTCTTTTTTATGCTGTTGCGGGATTTGGCGTATGCATCATCCTGTTTGCCATTTCCAATATTTTCTGGTTATCCTTTGCAGCCCTGCTCATGAGTGGATGTATGGATGGTGTGAGTGTGATTGTGCGGGGAACCATCCTTCAATTGAAAACACCGGATGAGCTCAGGGGCCGGGTAATGTCGGTAAATAGTATGTTCATCAATTCTTCCAATGAACTTGGGCAATTTGAAAGTGGCGTAATGGCTAAATTGCTTGGCACTGTTAATTCGGTGATCTTTGGTGGCGGCATGACGATTGCCGTAGTGATCGTTACGTGGTTTAAGGCGCCAGCATTGCGAAAAATGGAATATTGAGTTTGATGATGAATGGTCATTTTAAACTAACTTGAATGTTCAATTACTTCATTCAATTTTTTATCCATGCAACGCAGATCATTTATCCGTAACAGTGGATTAAGCCTCGCAGCCATTGCTTTATTAAACAACCGCTCACTCGCTTCTTTTTTAAATGACCCATCATTCAAGATAACTATGTTAACCAATGATATCGGTGTGTTCACGGAAAAAGGCGGCACCATCATGTTTATGTTGACGAAAGAAGGAACGGTTGTAGTGGATTCTCAATTTCCAGATACTGCCCAACACCTCATCGACGAGATAAAAAAGAAAACCACCGAACCCTTTCGGTTACTCATCAACACCCATCATCATGGCGATCATACGAGCGGCAACATTGCTTTTAAATCGCTCGTGCCTCACGTACTGGCCCACGTGAACAGCAAGACCAACCAGTTGCAGAATGCCATCAAACAAAAAACGGAAGACAAGCAATTATATCCCGATCAAACTTATTCTGATACCTGGTGTGAAAAGATCGGCCAATCTGAAGTTTGCCTGCATTACTTTGGTGCGGGACATACCAATGGCGATAGCCTGGTTCATTTGAAAGATGCCGATATTGTTCACATGGGCGACCTCGTTTTCAATCGTCGTCATCCTTATGTAGATAAAAATGCTGGTGCAGATATCAGTTCCTGGATCACCTTGCTGGAAACAGCCACAAAAACATTTTCCTCAAAAACAAGATATGTTTGCGGCCATGCCCGCGAAGGATTCGACATTGTATTGAATGCCGCCGATCTGTTGGCTTTCCGCGATTACCTGGGAAATGTATTGCGCTTCACTGAATCAGAAATAAAGGCCGGTAAAACAAAAGATGACATTATAAAAGCAAAGGGCATTCCTGGTTCTCCTGAATGGCAGGGAGATGGCATTGAAAGACCTTTATCAGCCGCTTACCAGGAATTAACAGCTGATAAATAATGTACACTTCACATCATAATTAATATTCATCTATGCTGTGATGTATGCCATTTATGCTTTGGCCGGAATTAATTTTTCCAGAACGAAATAAACGATCGGGCAAAAACTCGAATTCTTCAAGGTGAGTTGTTGTCTTTTAATGATCACGTCTTCGTCGGTATAAGGAAACCTGGCACAATCAGACGGGCGTACATCATAGATCCCGCAATAGTTATCAGCACCCAGGAAAGGGCAAGGTTTGGAACGAACTACATAATCTCCTTCTACATCCAGTGTGAGGTATTTTTCTATAAAATCCCCTTCTTTCATTTTCAGGTGTTTGGCGATCCGTTTCAGGTCGGGCGTTTTAAACCGGGGAGAATAGTTTTTGCAACAGGCTGCGCAATCCAGGCAATTAACCTTGCTGAATGCTTCTTCATGCAGGTCGGGTAACTGTTTCAACACCTGGTTTTTATCGGCCCGGTTCAGGAATTGCTTGTATTTTTTCTGGTTATCGGTCGATTTTTTTTGCCAGTTTTGAAAAATATCCTCACTCATTGTTTAATCTGCGTGGAAGGTTTATACTACATTTTTCCACAAGGCAAAACTAACGAAGATAAGCGCACCAAATGTTATTGTGTTCTCGTAATTTTGCGGCGGAAATAACCAGGCGTCCTGGCATAGGCTGGCGCCCAACTTCATTACGAACAGCAGGCTAAACATCAATGACTATGAATCTTTTTGAACAGCAGCAGAACGAATTCCAGCAAAGGCATATCGGACCCAATGAAACCGAAACGGAAGTAATGCTCCAAACCATCGGCGTATCATCGCTGGAAGAATTGATCAGCAATACCGTTCCCGCCAATATCCGGATCAACAAATCCCTTGAAACCGGTGGACCAGTTAGTGAATATCAATACCTGGCTGATCTGAAAAGAACAGCCTCACTGAACCAGGTTTGTAAATCGTATATCGGGCAGGGTTATTACAATACGATCACACCAACTGTGATCCTGCGGAATGTTTTTGAAAACCCGGGATGGTATACACAATACACGCCATACCAGGCCGAAATTGCACAGGGACGACTGGAAAGCCTGCTGAATTTTCAAACAATGGTAAGCGATCTTACCGCATTGCCTATTGCCAATGCCAGTTTGCTCGATGAAGGTACAGCCGCCGCAGAAGCCATGGCCATGGTTTTCAATCATAAGAATAAAGATCACGATCATATTACTGCACCAAAATTTTTCGTGGATGAAAATGTGTTTTCTCAAACAAAAGACATCCTGGTCACCCGTGCCAAACCCATTCATGTAGAATTGGTTTTTGGTGATTATCGCCAGGCACAATTGGATGAAACTTATTTCGGAGCCATCATTCAATATCCCGATAAAAATGGCCTCATTGCCGATTACAGGAGTTTCATCGACAAGGCGCATGCTTCCAATGCAATGGTAGTAATGGCAACCGACTTACTGGCGTTGACCCTGTTAACCCCTCCCGGAGAACTGGGTGCGGATGTTGCAATTGGCAATTCTCAACGTTTTGGTGTACCGATGGGATTTGGTGGACCACATGCTGCATTCTTTGCAACAAAAGATGAATTTAAAAGGAATATCCCCGGCCGCATTATTGGCGTAAGCATGGATGCACAAGGCAACAGGTGTCTGCGCATGGCTTTGCAAACAAGGGAACAACATATTCGCCGCGAAAAGGCTACCAGCAATATTTGCACAGCCCAGGCACTGTTGGCCAATATTTCAGCCATGTATGCGGTTTACCACGGTGCCGAAGGGTTGAAGCAGATCGCTAAACGCACCAGCCTGTTAGCCCTTACCCTCAGCAATGAACTGGATTCCATGGGCTTTAAAAATGAGAATGAATATTTCTTCGATACCATCAGGGTGAAACTGGCCGACGCAGAAGCTTTCCGCTTAACTGCAGAAACCAGGCGCATCAATGTTGCATATGATAATGAAGCGATAACCATTTCGCTTGATGAAACCACAACACAACATGATGTTCTTGACCTGATTCATTTATTTGCGTCTACCCTTAACAGTGACACGGCAACAGCCGACTTTGATTCCGACAGTTTACTCAACAACATACCTACCCTGCTTACCCGCACGTCAGCCTATTTAACGCACCCGGTTTTTAACAGCCATCGCAGTGAAACAGAAATGATGCGTTACATTAAAAGCCTTGAGAATAAAGACCTCAGTTTGAATACGTCGATGATCTCGCTGGGAAGCTGTACCATGAAATTGAATGCAGCTACTCAACTTATCCCGGTGAGCTGGCCCGAATTCAACAGCATTCACCCGTTTGCTCCCGAACACCAATGGAAGGGTTATCGCCAGATCATAACCGAACTGGAAGAATGGCTCAGCAATATCACCGGGTTTGCGGCCACATCGTTACAACCCAATAGTGGTGCACAGGGTGAATACGCCGGATTGCTCACGATCAGGGCTTATCATGCCGACAGGAATGAAGAACATCGTAACATTATATTGATACCAATTTCAGCGCATGGAACCAATCCTGCATCTGCAGTGATGGCCGGCTTCAAAGTGGTCGTAACAAAATGTGATGAAGCAGGAAATATTGACGTGGACGACCTGAGGATGAATGCAGAAAAATATAAAGCCAACCTGGCTGGGTTGATGGTTACGTATCCAAGTACGCATGGTGTATTTGAAGAAAGCATAAAAGATATCTGCAGCCTTATTCATGATTGTGGCGGGCTGGTTTACATGGATGGTGCAAATATGAATGCACAGGTTGGTTTGACGAGCCCTGGATATATCGGTGCTGATGTTTGTCATCTGAACCTTCACAAAACTTTTGCTATTCCTCATGGAGGCGGCGGACCCGGTATGGGACCGATCTGTGTGAATGAAAAACTTGCGCCATATTTACCAGGACATGTTTCTATAACGCATAAAGAAAAATCAATTCACGCCGTAAGTGCTGCAGCTTTTGGAAGCGCCAGCATATTGCTGATCAGTTATGCATACATAAAATTACTCGGAGCGGAAGGATTAAAAAGAAGTACTGAATATGCTATCCTGAATGCAAATTATATGAAGGCAAGGCTTCAACATGAATATAAGATCCTGTATGCAGGTAAGAATGGAAGTTGTGCGCATGAATTTATTGTTGACTTGCGTCCTTTTAAACAATCAGCCGGTATTGAAGCGGAAGATGTTGCCAAGCGTTTGATGGATTATAATTTCCATGCACCCACCCTTAGTTTCCCGGTTGCTGGTACCATAATGATAGAACCAACAGAAAGTGAGGACCTCGCCGAACTCGACAGGTTCTGTGATGCATTGCTTCGCATCAGGCATGAAATAAAAGCGGTTGAAGAAGGTCGTGCCGATAAAACAGACAACCCGTTAAAAAATGCGCCGCATACACAATTTGTGATTACAGCTGATGAATGGAATCATGCTTATAGCAGGCAGGAAGCAGCTTACCCATTGCACTATGTAAAAGAGAACAAATTCTGGCCATCGGTAAGCAGGGTAAACAATACCTATGGGGACCGTAACCTGGTTTGTACTTGTGAGCCTGTAAGCTCCTATGTAGAAGCAGTTTAAAATAAACTTAGTCAAATAAAAAACGCCCGGTATCTGCCGGGCATTTTTTTATATTAATATTTTGTATTTGTTCTGTTACCGTAACACTTAAATCTTATTGTTCTTTTGCTTGTGTTAAACGGGTGAATTCTGAACCGCTGAAAATCTTGGACAATTTATTATCACTTGTTTTTTTCCATTCAGGGATATGTGTTTCAGAAACGATGCGCCAGAAATTTTTAGCTTTCAGATCTTCATAGTCTGCCGACTTTACAAAGATGCCAACGATGGGATTTCTTTTCTTAAACTCAATCTTTACAGATTTTTTAATCAGGATATCAGGTTCTAAAAATTTGGTGATCATTTCATTTATCATCTGTGCTAATTTTTGACAAAGATAAGATAAATAAAACCGGCAGGCTGATATATTATGCACAGGATATCGGGAACCCTTTTAAGAGTTCATTGTCAGTGTATAACACACCCAGGCTCATTCAATTGATGTATTGAAATACATTATCTATATGAAATATGAATAATGGGTATTGCTGCGGTAAAGAAAAAAATATCAATCTTAACTGGTTGTCGCACAGCTGATAATAAGATAATTGAAAATGATTGATGTTATTATGCTTAAAAACTATACCTTTGCACTTTATTAATACAATACAATCAAAAAAATGGACACTAAAAATCAAGGAACCGTAAAGTTTTTCAACTCTGAAAAAGGATTCGGATTTATTAAACACGCTGAGTCTGACAAAGAAACTTTTGTACACGTTAGCGGGTTAATTAATGACATTAAAGAAGGCGATAAAGTAGAATTCGAACTTCAAAATGGTAAAAAAGGTATGAATGCTGTTAATGTAACAGTTATTGGATAATTTTAAGTCATTTTAATTAATTAGGGTTACTGCTCATAACAGTAACCCATTTTTTTTGCCTAAATTTTTTATAATTGATCACGGGAGCCCACCAGTTAATATAATTTCACTCTACATTTGCTTCCTGTTTCACCTCAAAATTTCATTTCATGAAAATGTTCTTCCTTGCTATCGTTATGTTATCAGCAACAAGCATCTTTGCCCAAAAAGAAGCTAAAATAAAACTTGCCCGCGGGCAGAAAATTGCGGTAACGGCTACCAGCAGCATGGAAGCTGATATGGGCATGGCTATGCAAAACTCATCTGTTACCAAAAATGAGATCATTGTACTTGATGCAACATCAGATGTTTATACTATTTCGAACACAATTACGTCATTAACCCTTTCGCTCGATATGATGGGCCAGCAAACAACTTATAATTCAGAGAATGCTGCCGACAGGGAATCTGAAATGGGTAAAGGCGTTTCACAGAAAATCAATAAGCCCGATACACTACAGGTAAACGCACTTACAGGAGTTCAAATCAACAGCAGGAAAAAAACAGATGCTGCAGAAAATGCCAACCCCATGAGCGGTATGATGGAAGCGCTGGGTAACAATGGCGATGACCTGGCCATTTCCAATGCATTTTTCATCATCCCGGAAGGAAAAAAAGCTGGTGATATTTGGACTGATTCAACCACAGATAAAGGAATGAAGGTCGTAAAATCTTACAGCATCAAATCGGTTGACAAAGACCTGGCTACTGTTACACTAACCGGCAAAACCGATGGAACTACAGAATCGGAAATGCAGGGAATGCAGTTATTGATCAACATCAGTTCTAAATTAACAGGGGAATTACAAGTAAATACTAACACGTCAATGGTTTCCAAAAAGACACTGACCACTGATTTAACCGGCAGCATTGAAGTCATGGGGCAATCAACTCCTGTCAGCTCCAAATCAACCTTAACCATCACTTACCAATAGACGAAGAATACTTTTAGATTAGCTACAATGTTCACAATGTAATGTTGTGAAATAGGAAAAGCATTAGCTTTTTTTCAGCAGGCGTGCATAACCGATCGCTGTGATGATGCATAAAGCTGCTATTAGCATCCATAAGTTAAAGAAGCCTAACTGGTAAGCGGCCAGGGCACCGAGACTGCTACCGATCACCTGCGCCACACTCCAGGCCATGGTGTAAAGTCCTGCATATTGACCACGGTTTTGTTGAGTACTTCTTGAAATATAATAGCTGTTCATAAAAGGCATCGCGATCATTTCGGCGATCGTGATCATGAAGCTGAACCCCATCGCCACCAGTAATCCATTTCCCGATGGAATATTGAGAATCGCATATGATACCCCCATGAGCAAGGTGCCATAACACATAAGCTGAAGATATGGTCTCCTTCCCTCCAATTTAAATACCAGCACCATTTCAAATAAGGCGATGAGTATTCCATTGAATGACATCACGGCACCGATCCAGAATTCGCTGAGGTAAAGTCCTTCTTTGAAAAACAAGGGTACGGTAGTAAAGAGCTGGAAAAAACACACTGCGAATAGAACCTGCAATAACAGGAACCACAGGAATGGTTTATCACGGTATGGCGTAGCAGCAATTTTTGCGGCCTGGGGATGCGGGGAAGATGCCAGTTGTTGTGAGAGAGGCACTTTTGGCAAAACCAACAACAACATAAAAGATGCCGCTATGTTGGTAATGCCATCTGTCCAGAACAACAAATGATAATCGATCGATGCCAATAATCCGCCCAGGGCACTGCCAATACCCCAACCAACATTTATGGCGAGCCTTACCAGGGAAAATGATTGTGTACGGTTCTTTTCATTGCTATAATGGGCAATGGCCGTAGAATTGGCTGGTCGAAAAGACTCATTGACCATGCTGAGGAGGAAGGTACAGATGCAGATGTTTTCATAGCTCCGCATTTGTCCAAGCACAATGAACAGGATGCCCCCGAAGAACAACGCTGCAAATTGGGTATAATAAAATCCAAACCGATCGCTGACCTTACCACCCAGGAAAGCCCCGGTAACGGCACCTAAACCATAAATGGCTACAACAAGCCCGGCCTGTTTTGTGCTAAAACCGAGGTGACGGCAATACAGCGTCATGAAGGCTAGCACCATGGTACCGCTTCGGTTTATGAGCATAACAAAACTCAATAACCAGATACGACGGGTGAGGCCGCTATATGAATTCCTGTATAATCGAATGGTTGCCTGTATCATGAATCTTCGTCTATTCGGTATTGTTATATCATGTTCCTATGTGGAACGATGGTGATTTGGGTACAATATCCAACAATGAAATGATTTCGGGCGATGGAATGGTTAATTTTCGATGAGCGGTATCCATCCAGGCGGCATCAATTACAATACGGGCAGCAAGTACGCCATCCTTCTTATGTATCTCATGTTCCATGCTCCAGCGACTATAATTTTCGGATCTTTTGGTTAACACGAGACTGATACTTATTTTTTCACCGAAAAGAAGCTCCTTTTTAAAAAAGCATTCTTCCCGGAACAGGATCGGGCCGATATGATTTTTTCGCATCAGATCCGGAGTGATTCCCGCATCCTGTAAAAAAGCCATCCGGCAATAAGCGCCGAAGTCGTAATACTTTGAATGAAGCACATGAAAATTCGGATCAAGATCAGACCAGCGAATGTCGAGTGTTTTAATATAGTTATCCATCAGAGTTGATTTTCGTAAAAATAAAAAATCCTTCCCGGTATGAGCGGAAAGGATTGATATGAATGATAAGATAAGCTTACTTATACATGATGTCATAATATTCTTTCGCCATCCGGTTACTATCAAACTGCCAACGAACATCCCGCATGCCATTTTTTACGATCTGCCTCCACACGTGAGCATTGTCGTAATACATTGGCAGGATCTGGTTTTCGAGGATATCATACATTTTATCCAGGTCATATTCATCCTGCTCGTGAACGGTCATGTTGTTGTAATCGGCGATCGGTACCACAAAACCATTATTGCCATGATTGATGAATTCCCTTATCCATCCGTCATTGGTACTGAAGTTAACTGCTCCGTTCATGGCTGCGGTCATGCCGCTGGTACCACTGGCTTCGCGGGGAACGCGTGGGTTATTCATCCATACATCGGCTGCCTGCTTTAGGCGCTTGCTTAATGTTAGTTCGTAACCAATGCAAACCGCCACATTGCGGTGTTCTTTGCTCAGGTTTACCAGGAAATTAAAATCGCTGATGGCGGGGTAATCTACCGGGTATGGTTTACCAGCCCAGATGATCTGTACCGGGTATTTTGTATTGCTCATCAATGCTGCAAAACGTTCCTGGTTCCTGGTGATCAGTTCGGCACGTTTATAACCTGCAAAACGTCGGGCCCAAACGATGGTGATCACATCGGGATTTAATAATTTACCAGTTTGATCTGCTACGATATCCATTGCTCTTTTCTTCAGGTATCTTTTACGGTCTACAAAGGCATCCACTTTATGATCATCCATGAAATTATACAACTGCTTGTCGGCCCAATACTGCCAGTTTTGTGCATTGGTGATGGCGGTGATTGAACATATGTCGTTGTATTTGGCCCACATTTCCCTACTTACTTCGCCATGAAGCTGGCTAACGCCGTTGGCTAACCTGGCAAAACGCAGGGCTGCCAGAGAGTGATTAAAAAGATCATCTGTGATACCGGTAAGTTTGCGTACTTCATCTAACGGCACGCCGCAGAAATAACTCATTTTTTCGCAAAGAAACAAGTCGTGCTTTTCGTTCCCTGCTTCTTCCGGCGTATGCGTAGTGAACACAAGTCGCTTGCGCACTTCTTCTTTATTCCCGTATTTTTTGTAAAGGTAGAATGCAGCGCTGATGCCATGGGCTTCATTCAGGTGGTATACTTCCGGATTGAAGTTGAGGATATCAATTAGTTTAGCTCCGCCCACACCCAGCAGGATGAACTGGGCCACTTTGGTAGCTACGTTTGCATCATACAAACGATGAGAGATGGTTTGTGAAACGTAGTCGTTTTCTGGCAGATCGGTGCTTAATAAAAACAACGGGGCACTTTTAAATGTTTCGGGATTGAGGTAAAAAACCTTCACCCAAACCGGGTGTTCATGTATATCGATCTGGAATTTGATGCCGGTATCTTCCAGGAAATTATATTGCTTTTCGTTCCATTGCACCTGTAAAGTCTGATCCTGGTTACGGGCCTGGTCGTAATATCCATACTTCCATAAAATTCCGATCCCGATGAGGTTCTGGCGCAACTCATAAGCGCTGCGCAGGTGCGAGCCACTTAAATAACCCAATCCTCCGCTATAGATCTTCAATGGTTGGTGTACGGCAAATTCCATGGAGAAATAAGCTACACGCTTCTGGTAGGCGCTGTCTATAGGAAACGGGACTTCATATTTGGAAAAATTCATGCTGCTCATTTTTTTTGACGCTGCAATATAAAACTGATTTTCTAATCTTAATGTGTAAATAATACATATTTACCGGCATCATGTGGATATCTTCTTCCGGCCGGTATTAAAAATAAAAATTTAGTCTATACTGATATTTATTTTTAGATTTGTCTAAAAATAAAAGTGACTTTTACTGCAACAGAAGAAAATTACATTAAGGCCATCTATCACCTTCAATCGGTTCATGAAAAAGTAAGCACTAGTTTGCTTTCGGAGGAGATGCAGACAAAGCCTGCTTCGGTGACTGATATGCTGAAAAAGCTGGAATTGAAGAAAACAGTTCATTACCAAAAATATAAAGGTTTTATTTTAACTGAACTTGGTAATAAGAAGGCAATCAGCGTTGTAAGAAAGCATAGGCTTTGGGAATATTTCCTCGTTAATAAGCTTGGTTTTGAATGGGACCAGGTGCATAGCATGGCCGAAGAGCTGGAACATATCAGCAATAATGAGCTTACAACCCGGCTGGATAATTACCTGGGCAACCCGGCTTTTGATCCGCATGGAGATCCCATCCCCGACAACAAAGGGAAGATGAAGATCCTGAAACAGGAGAACCTCGCCAATGTTCCTTTGAAAAAATTGCTATTTGTGAGCTCTGTTAAAAATCAAAGTCCCGAGATGCTGGAACTGCTCAATCATTATCATATTGGGATTGGTACATGCATCCAGGTAAACCGGCGCTTCGAGTTCGACGGATCGATAGAAATCAAAATTGATAAACAACCTGTAACGATTGTAAGCAACCAGGTAGCCTTAAATGTTTTTTGTACGATATGAAAAGAACGATCAACCACGACAACTCCCTAAGCGAAGTACATGGCTCTGTGGATACAACCACCCAGGCGAAGGGCTGGAAAAAAGCATTCTCCTTTCTGGGACCTGCATACCTCGTTAGTGTTGGATATATGGATCCCGGTAACTGGGCCACCGACCTGGCCGGGGGTAGCAAGTACGGGTATGCGCTGATCTGGGTACTGCTCATGAGTAACCTGATGGCTCTTTTATTGCAAAGCCTGAGTGCCCGGCTAGGTATTGTAAGAGGCAGAGATTTGGCACAGGCTAACAGGGAAACATACCCGAAAATGATCAATATCTGCCTGTGGGTACTTGCCGAGATCGCTATAGCGGCATGCGACCTGGCTGAAGTACTTGGGATGGCCATTGGTATACAATTGCTCACTGGCTTACCATTGATCTGGGGCGTTTCTTTTACTGTTCTTGATACATTCCTGTTGCTTTACCTGCAGCGCCTTGGCATTCGCAAAATGGAAGCATTCATCATTGCACTGATCGGCGTGATCGGCTTTTGTTTTCTCATTAATATCATCATTGCGCAGCCACAACTGCATGAGATCATTAAAGGCTTTATCCCTTCCCTACCTGAAGCAAGTGAATTATATGCGGCTCGTGGAATGCACAATGCCCTGCCGCCGGAAACTGCCCTATACCTTGCGATTGGTATCATTGGTGCTACCGTGATGCCACATAACCTTTACCTGCATTCGGCCCTTGTGCAAACAAGAAAAATAAAACGTACCGACCAGGGTATTCAACAGGCTTTGAAATGGAGTTTTGTAGATAGTGCCATTGCATTGAACATTGCATTTCTTATTAATGCAGCGATTCTGATCCTTGCAGCTTCGGTATTTTTTAATACCGGCCGAACAGATGTAGGGGAAATCAAACAAGCCCATGAACTTTTGTCACCGATGCTGGGCTCAACGGTGGCATCCACTCTATTTGCCATTGCACTTATTGCAGCCGGGCAGAGCTCTACCGTAACGGGTACATTGGCCGGACAGATCGTGATGGAAGGATACCTGCAACTTCGCATTAATCCGCTGATGCGAAGGCTTATCACCCGGCTATTGGCCATTGTTCCTGCTATCATCGTGATTGCGATGTTTGGAGAAGATGAAGTTGACCGGTTGCTCATTTTTAGCCAGGTGATCCTGAGTCTTCAACTCGGCTTTGCCATCATTCCATTGATCCATTTTGTAAGCGATAAAAAAACCATGGGTAATTTTGTGATCAAACCAATCGTCCAGGTTCTTGCCTGGCTTGTAACATCTGTATTGGTTTACCTTAATATTAAAATGGTTAGTGGGGAAGCCATGGACTTTTTTAGTACTTCAGAAAATATGTTTGCAAAGATCATGATCATATTTGCGGCCCTACTCTTTGTAGCCCTGTTGGTTTATAGTTTTATTTTCCCTTTGCTTAAAAAGAAAGTTGCTCCTGGTTCATCCATTCATATGCATCCCGAGATCAAAGGCATACAGGATATGGCCATCCCGGTATATAGAAAGATTGCTGTTGCACTTGATTTCAGTGAAAATGATTCAAAACTAATTGCTTCCGCTATCGGGCAAGCCAAACAAGAAACAACTTTTTACCTCATTCACATTGTAGAAAGTCCTTCTGCCATCCTGCTGGGAAATCAAACGGATGATTTTGAAACACAGAAAGACCGGGAACGGCTCAACTTTTTTGTAGCACAATTAAAAGACAAAGGTTTTGATGCGAAAGGTATACTGGGATTCAGGCATAGTGCATCTGAGATCGTTCGCATTGTTAAGGAAGAAGATGCCGATCTGCTGGTGGTTGGCGCCCATGGCCATACCGGGTTTAAGGATTTTGTTTATGGAGCTACGGTAAATACCGTACGACATGAATTGAAGATCCCTGTACTGGTAGTTACTTTGTAATAAACTGAATACGATCGTTGATGAACTGGTTCCATTTTTCCTGTGCATCCGCTACCTGGCCGTTTTTTGTTTGACCGTCGTAGTCATTTTGCATCTTGTTCATGAGGTCGCAGCTTTCATTGTAAATACGAGGCAGCAATTCATTATAATTGCTTTTATTGAAAGTGGCATTTTGCAATTTATCAATGAATACGCAGGCTGCTATGTAACTGATATTGAAATGATGTTGTTCATGATTAAGAATATAAGACGTATTCTTTCCGGGCTTTACCCAGGATTTATTTTTATTGAAATAACAATACACTTTTATATTCAGTTCTCCTTTGTTGCCACTGGTCTTAATATCGGCAGAGTATCCGAAACCTGATACAGTGATGGCAGCTACGGGGCCATTATCTGCCGGAGGTACGGCAAGGAAATTTCCCCAACTGAGTTTTTTCTCTGTATTGTAGTAGATAACTTCCTGCGGCGACATAGAACTCTGTGTCGTCCAGCTGATATTGGTGGTCAACTGTGCTGTTACAGCTTGCCCGCAAATAAGTATAAAACAAATGATGTAAATCGATTTCATGGAATAGCAAATGATGGTATTCCAAAAAAACAATAATAATCCAGCTTTAGGTAATAAGGAATAGCTAATTATGCATTAATTAACAATGAGCAGGCAGCAGCTTTTCATAATTAATTCACTCCAAAATGAACCTTACCGACTGGCAACATTTTCCATTAATTTTT
>JAKQKY010000017.1 GCA_029560415.1 Bacteroidota bacterium
ATGGAAAGATAGAAGATGTGTACTGGACATTCAGTTATAGCCCGGTGCCCGATGAAACCGGTACAGTGGCGGGCGTACTGGTTACCTGCGCAGAAACTACAGACAAAGTAAGTACGCTGCGGAAAATTGAAGAAACCGATCAGCGTTTTCGCAATACCATGCAACAGGCACCGGTGGGAATTACCATCTTACGTGGGCCGCAATACATTGTAGAAATGGCAAACGATGCCTACCTGCAACTTGTTGACAGAAAAGAAACTGAATTTGTTGGAAAACCATTGTTCAATTCCTTGCCCGAAGTAAAAGAAACTGTTCACTCCCTGCTTGATAGTGTATTGAACACCGGTATACCTTATCATGGCAACGAAGTTCCCGTTCCTCTCAACCGGCATGGCAAAAAAGATATTTTCTACTTTGATTTTCTGTATCATCCGCTAAAAGAACTTGATGGAAAGATTTCTGGTGTGTTTGTAGCGGTTACCGAAGTAACTGAAAAAGTAGAAACAAGAAAAAAAATAGAAGAAAGTAAAAGGCTCTATGAGACCATTACTCAAAACACACCAGATCTGATCTACGTATTCAGCCTGGACTACCGCTTTATCTACATCAATGAAGCCTTACTCAATATGTGGGGACGCAACTGGGATGAGGCTTATGGCAAAAGCCTGCTGGAAAATGGTTACGAACCCTGGCATGCCGAAATGCATGAGCGGGAAATAGACCAGGTGGTTGCAACTAAAAAACCGATTAGAGGCGAAGTGTCGTTTCCCCATGCCACACTGGGTAAGCGCATTTATGATTATATACTGGTGCCGGTGATTGATGAGAAGGGTAATGTGGAAGCGGTGGCAGGAACCACCCGGGATATAACACAACAGGTAGAGTCAAGAAAAGAAATTGAAGCAAGTGAGGAACGTTTTCGTTCCCTTGCGCAAACATTGCCTCAACTGGTATGGGTGGCAGATGCACAGGGCAAGCAGGAATTTGCTTCATTAAGATGGGAAGAATATTCCGGTATACAACCCAGTGGCGAACCAGAGTGGAAAGCCATCGTACATCCGGATGATTATGATGGTATCAATGCAGCATGGATGAACAGCCTTACTACCGGCAGCATTTACAAATATGATGTTCGCCTGAAAAGCAAGAATGGAGAATACCGGTGGCATAACGTAAAGGGTGAACCTGTTACAGACAAGGAAAATAACATTGTAAAATGGGTAGGTGCCTTTACGGATATTCATGAACAAAAAATTAAAGAAGAAAAAAAGGATGAATTTATCAGCATCGCCAGTCATGAATTGAAAACGCCACTCACCACGGTTAAAGCTTACTTACAAATGCTGGAACTGACGCTGGATGA
>JAKQKY010000019.1 GCA_029560415.1 Bacteroidota bacterium
AAAAGCAACATGAGCTTTTCCCTGATCATCGAGTGCCACTGCGCCATATCCGTCGGTGGTGCAGAATTTAGGGGTTGGCCATGCGGTTGGTGCAGGAACGGAAAAGACATCAACTTTCGTCCAGGTATCACCACCGTCGTATGATTTTTCAACAAACATACCCATCCATCCTTCATTGACAAAGAATGCAATGGTGTCTCCCACTGGATTTGCCCATCCGTATGAATCGCCGCCGAAGCCGGCATTTACAAAACTAACAATTGATGCCGAATCCATTCCCGGAAGAATGCGGGGGGCATCCCAGGTGGTGCCGCCGTCTGTTGATCTGATATATACCAGTGCCAGCGCGAGGCCTTCATAGTACCATACTGCAGGCGATTCTGCCTGGTCGGTGCAGGCAATTATATGGATAGTGTTGCCTGTGGTAATCATACGGGGCCAAAGCAGGGCTGTTGTACCGCCAGTGGTGGTTGGTCCTACCAGTACTGACTGTGTCCAGGCGCCGGTACCTTTTGGGTCACGTTTGTTAATTAAAAGGCCGGTACTGCCGTTATGAGAAACTACGATTTCGCCGGTGGCTCCCAGTGGTGCGTATGAAGGCCAGCCGCTTCTGTTGGCTTCAAGGCGTGCTGAAGGAGTAGAACCCCATGCTGAACCATCGTAATAGTTGTAGCCCGAACCTCTGTCTGCAAAACTTGGTTCGGTAATGCCATAAGTAAAAGTAGCGGCAATGGTACCATCGCTGTGCAAATAAATTCTGTTAGCAACACATGCATTGGATTGCAGGTCGTAACGGGTGGTTCCGATCTGATATTCGGAAACACTTTTTGATGGAGCCGGGGCTACTGATTGGTTAACTTCTGTGCTGAAGTTCATGGTTTCGTGTGTGGCTCTTGCCGGTTTAACGGCCTTCACATTTCTGTAATCATTCGAAATGTGCGCAGGTTTCATTTGTGCGAAGGCGGAAAAGCCAATCGCCAATGTTACTGCTAAAAATAAAACTTTTTTCATAAATCTGGGTTTTGGTTAATAATTAATTTTATTTTATTGATTATTTCAGTTGACAAATATATAAAATTTTTTGTTTGAAGAAAAAAAACATTTTAAATCTATCCC
>JAKQKY010000031.1 GCA_029560415.1 Bacteroidota bacterium
AATGAAAAACCCAGGTTATTCAGGTTGCCCAAAGACAAAGCCCTCATCAACCGCATGGGATTCAACAATGATGGTATGGATGACATAGCTGCAAGGTTGAAACAATGGCGACTCGCGTCAACGGTTAATCGAAAATCTGCATCAGCAACCAGTCCGCACAAAAATAACACAACCCTCATCATCGGGGGCAATATTGGCAAGAACAAGATCACGGCCAATGAAGACGCCTGGAAAGATTACGAGGCATGTTTCCTGGCTTTGCACGAATGGGTAGATTATTTCGTGGTGAATGTGAGCAGCCCTAATACACCCGGTTTACGGGAGTTACAGGAGAAAGAAAGCCTGCGTAAAATCTTTTTAGTATTACATCAACGGAATAAGGAACTACAAAATCCAAAACCGGTTCTCTTAAAAATTGCGCCAGATCTTTCCCGCGAACAGGTAGATGATGTGATCGACCTCGCGATTGAGATCAACCTCGATGGATTGATCGTATCCAATACAACCATCAGCCGCGAACAGCTGAAAACAAATGCTGCCGAAATAAATTCAATAGGTGCAGGAGGCTTAAGTGGCCAACCGGTAAAAGAAAAAAGCACAGCATTGATCGCTTATATCCATCAAAAAACAGCGGGCAAACTGTCTATTATTGGCAGTGGAGGCATTTTTACCGGTGCCGATGCCAAAGAAAAAATAGATGCCGGCGCTTCGCTGGTGCAGGTATGGACGGGATTCATTTATGAAGGACCGGCCATCGTTAAAAGAATTTCAACTTATCTTGCGCAGGTAAACAAATAAAAAACGCTGAAGGCCATACGCCAAAGCATATACATTCGATATGGAACATTTATTTACATCAGAAAGCATCATCAGTTTTTTTGTATTGGTGGTGCTGGAAGTTGTTTTGGGAATCGATAATGTTATTTTCGTCAGCATTATCCTCAACAGGCTGAAAGAAACAAAGGACCAGAAAAAAGCCCGTCGCACCTGGATGTTCACGGGCATATTATCACGCAGTGTTTTATTGTTTGGCCTAAGCTGGTTACTATCGCAAAAAGGTAAATCTCTTTTCAGCATTGCTGGTAAAGGATTCGACCTGGCTAGTATTGTAATGCTTGCAGGTGGATTGTTCCTCATTTATAAATCGGTGATGGAGATCCATCATAAGCTGGAAGGGGAAGACCCGAATGCGAATCAGCAGATGCAGAAAAAATTAGGACTGGGCCAGGCCATCGGGCAGATCATTCTGATAGATGCGGTGTTTTCTTTCGATAGCATTATTACGGCAGGTGGTACCGCAAAGCATGTGGAGATCATGATCGCTGCCGTGGTGATCGCCATGACCATCATGTTCTTGTTCAGCGCAAAGATCTCCGGGTTTATTCATAAACATCCAACGCTCAAAATGCTGGCACTCTCCTTCCTGGTCATGATCGGGCTCAGCCTCATCATGGAAGGATGGAATTCGGAAGCAGCACATGAACTGAAACTGAAAAACTATATCTATTTCGGAATGGCGTTCTCCTTCATTGTAGAACTATTGAATATGGTAATGCGGAAAAGAATGGCAAAAAACAGGGTTGTTCAATTGAATGAACCGGTAATGCCCGAAAATGAAAAGCCTTATTCCGACCAGGCAAAATAACGTTAACCCATAGCCGAAATTATCTATTCAACAACACAGCTGCCACCATGCCGGCCGTTTCGGTACGTAAACGGGTTTCTCCAAGTGAAACCGGAATAAATCCATGTGTAGTGGCCAGTTCTATTTCAGGATTACTGAAATCACCTTCTGGTCCAATCAGGATCAGCGATTTAGATTGTTCAGCCATATTTGCCAACGGTTTTTTCTGATCATCGGCTTCGCAATGGGCAATGTACCTCTGCGTGTTGGCTTCTGCAGGTAATCCTTTAATGTATGTTTCAAATTTTACCGGCTCTTGTAAAACAGGAAGCCAGGTTTGTTGTGATTGCAGCATAGCGCTTACCACGATGCTTTTCAACCGATCGGTACGTAGATGCTGTTTTTCTGTTCGTTGGCAGATAATGGGTATGATCTCTTCTACCCCGATCTCAACAGCCTTTTCAAGGAACCATTCAAACCGGGCCGCATTCTTTAAAGGAGAAATGGCAATGCGTACTGGATTGTTTTTTTTCTCCCGGAAAACTTCTGAAATGATCTTTACCGAACATTTTTTTTTGTGGTCATCCACAATGCTCGCCAGGTAAAGAAACCCCTTGCCATCTGTTAGCTGAAGTTCTTCGCCAACCTGCATGCGCAGTACCTGCACAATATGTCGCGAACTTTCTTCCCCCAATTGTATGAAGGCTGTATCGGCAGAAGGCGTAATGTCATCAATATAAAAAATTGGTAATCCCATATTACATCAATTAAAAACAGCTACTTGAATAACTTCCTTGCTGGGTCTGCAGGGAAGCCGTATACTCCTGCCGTTGTATATAATTTCTGTTGTACTCCTGTTGTCTGCTTTAATCATAACATCTACTGCATTCAGGAAAATACCGGGTCCGAAAGATTTCTTTGCCTTACCACTGCTGATCCCATCTCCATCATCATACAAAAAACTGGCAATAATGGTTTTGTTGGCCGGCGTTAGTGTGTCAGAAGAAAGGGGAATGCCATCGATGCTCAACTCATCCCGACCACTCACAATAGCATTATTGGCCGAAAAAATAACAATAACTGTTTGCCGATCATCTTCCGGCATCGAACGTAACATACTACCAAGCATACCCGAAGATGGAAGACACCGCAGGTAAAGATGAGCATTGTTTCGTGGCGATGGCTCTATAAAATAACTGATCACCCTGGCCTGGCGGGGATGTACTTCAAATTCCAGGTAGCTTTTTTTGCCTACCTCAAAAGCCGGCCAATAACCACTGCTGTCTGTGACCATTCTCTTAAATGGCTCCCTGCCGGTACGCCTTCCGGTTTTGGGATTAAAGGAATATACCAGGATACTATCGTTTACCAATGGACTATTCTCGCCCAATATCACCGCCCGCCCGCCGATGAGGCGGTTGGGAGATTTATCGGTCATGATCGTAACCATGGCTGGCTCCCGGTTATCATTGAAAAAACGATACATCGCAGCAAAACTTTCTTCCGATGAAGCCACCTGCAGGTGATCCATTCCGGTTTCTTTGAGGTTGGTGGCACCAGGAACATCGGCGCCGCCCTTTACGATCATATCATCTGCACTGTAAATATTCAGCGTGGGCACATCACCGTTATAACCAGCCGGCTGTTTGATCTTCACACTGCCGACATGAATATAATGCGCTACCCTGGCCGACCTTACTGAATCATTCAAATAACCGTAACACAATCCGCCTCCGGCAGAATGAGCTACTAAGTTAATTTTTGCAGCGCCAGTGCGCACAAGTACTTTTGAAATGAACATGTCGAGTAACGAATCTGGCTTTTGTTTGATCCCGACCGAATTCCAATCGAAAACAAACATGCGTTCGTCACAATAACCATTGCTGCTGAAACGCTGTATTTGCGTAGCCCAGGTATCGCCGCTGGCCAGGAATCCATGTACAAAAATAATCGGAAGCTTGCTTTCATCACAGGATGGCTGTGCCATACAAAGTTTTGAAAACAGCAATAGGATCCAGGCAAATTTTATCATATAATCAAACTTACAGAAAATAAAAATGGGGAATGAACATTGCTGTCATTCCCCATGAAAAGTTTTACCATGTTTTAAAAAGGTGCGTCGTCGTCAAATTCCCCATCATTCATTTTACTTCCTTTTTGAATATACATTTTTGCCTCATCACCTCCGGCACCCGATACAGGCCGCCAGTTGCCTTCCTTGGGAAGACCCGGGTTAAAATTGTCGCCGCCTTCGTCTTCAATAAATTTCTGTATGTGCAGCAAGGCTTTCAGTTTAACCGTTTCCAGGCTACCATTCCTGTGCTTGGCGATCTTCACATGGGTTTCACCCTTATTATTTTCACCAAATTCATTGGCGGTGATATCATAATATTCAGGGCGATACAGGAACATAACCATATCAGCATCCTGTTCAATGGCACCCGATTCACGCAGATCACTCAATTGTGGCATCTTGTTTCCTTCTTTCCTTTTTTCAACTTCACGACTCAACTGCGACAGCGCAATGATGGGCACCTGCAATTCCTTGGCAAGCCCTTTCAAGTCACGGGAAATTTTACTGATCTCCTGTTCGCGGTTGCTGTTACGATCGGCGCTTCCGCTCATCAGCTGCAGGTAATCGATGATGATCAGGCCTACATTGTGTTTGTTTTTCAAACGGCGGCATTTGGCCCTCAGTTCAAAAATATTCAACGCTGCAGAATCATCAATAAATATTGGAGCCTTGCTAAGGCGTTCGATACCTCTTTTATATAACTGGCGCATTTCATGCTCTTCGAGTTTTCCCCTGGCGATCTTTTCGAGCCAGATCTCACTCTCGGCACTGAGTATACGCTGTACCAACTGGGCACTGCTCATCTCCAGGCTGAAGAAACCAACAGCAGTTGGTTTGGTCGGGTTAAGTGCTGCACTACGGGCAAGGTTAAGCGCAAATGCGGTTTTACCCACAGAAGGCCTTGCTGCCAGGATGATGAGATCGGTAGGTTGCCAGCCATATGTGATCCTGTCAAGCGAAGCAAAACCGGTTGGTACGCCGGTAATGTCATCCTGACGGTTACGCATATCCTCAATACGCTGAATGGTTTTAACCAATACGGTATCAATGCTGTCGAAGTTCTTACGTAAATGGTTATTCGTAATTTCAAACAGTTTGCTTTCGGCATCATCCAGCATGTCAAAAACATCGGTACTGTCTTCATACGCATCACCAATGATCTCGCCGCTGATGCGGATGAGTTCCCGTTGAATGAATTTCTGCAGTACAATACGGGAATGTGCTTCTATATTGGCCGAGGAAACAACGGCATTCGTAAGTTTAGTAACGTAATATGGACCGCCGATGAATTCAAGGTCTTCACGAAGTTTCAATTCTTCTACTACCGTGAGCAAATCGATCGGCAGGCTCTTGATGGCCAGGCCCTGCATAGCTTTATAAATGCGTTGGTGCGCTTCCAGGTAAAAACATTCGGGCTTCAGGATCTCAATAACAGTATCAAATGCACTCTTTTCCAGCATAATAGCCCCCAAAATGGCTTCCTCCAGTTCTTTGGCTTGTGGAGGAACTTTGCCAAAAACCATCGACCCAAGGTCTACTGAAGTTTTACGCCTAACTTTCCTGTCTTTGTTCAGATTGGTCAATTCCATGTTTAAGTATAATGACTGTATCGGATGAAAACCCTTTACAGAACGTGTTAAAATTTTTTGTCGCCTCCTAATCCCACAAACCGGTAAACATTGCTTACCATTGGCAGGATGGCTAAGGTAATTTCTATTTGGTAATGTTATCGTAACATACCACTGTTATTAACTTTTTGATAGAGATTATCCACCTGTCATCCACAGGCAAATTTAGCTTATTCACCTGTTATGAACAGGTTTATTAACAGCCTGATTCCAAACCGGCTTAAAACAAACCTATTTATGCACAAATCAATTGAGTGGAATTTTCTTTTTCTGCACTTCGACATTTTTTTTAGGACTTGTTTATGTCAGTTGGGTTGAGTAGATTTTTCGCTCATTTTTTAGATATACAGCCTGAAATGTACATTAACAGTGCTATTTCCAGGGTTAAGGACTTATCCTTTAAAATCTGCATAGATCGCAAACCCGCAATTGGCACAACACTCCCTTCAAAAAACTATATTTGCAGCGAAAAATTCTGATCATACATGACAATTTCATATAACTGGCTTTGTGAATATCTTCCAACGGCAACCGACGGGATCCTTGAACCTATTGAGCCCGCCAAACTTTCGTCTATCCTCACTTCTATAGGACTGGAAGTGGAAAGCCTGGAAAAATTTGAAGAATTTAAAGGTGGATTTGAAGGATTACTGGCAGGGGAAGTAATGAGTTGCGAGAAACACCCGGATGCGGATAAACTAAAGGTTACACAGGTATCTACCGGTAACGGCAACCTGCTGCAGGTTGTATGTGGTGCATCGAATGTGGCTGTTGGACAAAAAGTGATCCTGGCGCCGGTTGGCAGCACCATCTACCCGGTAAATGGCGAACCAATCCAAATGAAGAAAGCAAAGATCAGGGGCGTGGAAAGTGAAGGCATGATTTGCGCTGAAGATGAGATTGGATTGGGCAACAGCCATGATGGCATTAAAATATTACCGGCAAATACAATCGCCGGCACTGCTGTTAAAGACTTATTCAAACCATACAGTGATTTTATTTTCGAGATAGGGCTTACACCCAACAGGATGGACGCCATGAGCCATCTTGGTGTAGCCAAGGACGTATGCGCCTGGCTGTCGTTTCATCATAAAAAACAAAGTAACGCCACACTTCCCTATCCTACGGTTTTCAAAACAAGCCAGCCCGGAACCACCATGGAAGTGATTGTTGAAAACAATGAAGCGTGTAAGCGTTACAGTGGTATCCTGGTAAAAGACATCACGGTTGGTGAAAGTCCCTCCTGGCTTCAGCAAAGACTGAAAAGCATCGGGCTGAAACCCATCAACAACATCGTAGACATCACCAACTTCATCCTGCATGAAACCGGCCAGCCGCTGCATGCATTTGATGCAGACATGATCGCAGGGAATAAGGTCATCGTAAAAACTTTACCAGACGGAACCACGTTCAAAACACTGGATGAAAAAGAAAGAAAACTAACGGCAAACGACCTGATGATCTGCAATGCCAACGAGCCCATGTGCATCGCAGGCGTATATGGCGGCATCAACAGCGGCGTGACTGTTCAAACAAAAAACATCTTCATTGAAAGCGCCTGGTTCAACCCGGTGTATATCCGCAAAACATCCCTGAAGCATGACCTGCGTACCGATGCAGCTTCACGGTTTGAGAAAGGCACCGACATCAGCAACACGGTCAACGTTTTGAAAAGAGCCGCTTTGCTGGTGAAGGAACTGGCAGGTGGCGAAATAACAGGTGATATCGTTGACGTGTACCCGAAACCTGTTGCCAAAACTACCGTGGGTTTAAAAAATCACTACCTGAAAAAACTCAGCGGCAAAAACTATCATGCCGATGACATTAAAAATATTCTGAAAAGTCTTGATTTCGATATTGTAAAAGAAGGTATTGATGAACTTTGGGTAGATGTACCATACAGCAAATCAGATATCAGCCTCCCAGCCGATATCGTAGAAGAGATCATGCGCATCGATGGGCTCGACAATATTGAGATACCGGCAACCATCAGCATTAGCCCGGCCATTGAAAAGCTGGCTGAAAAAGAAAAGCAAAAAGAAAAACTGGCTAATTATTTATGCGGACTGGGATTTTATGAAATATTCACCAACAGCATTACAAACAGTGCCTTTTATGATGAAGCACTGCTGAGCCGTTCGGTGAAGATGATCAACAGCCTTAGCGCCGACCTGGATATGCTTCGTCCGGAAATGATCCAGGGTGGCTTACAGGTGATTGCCCATAATATCAACCGCAAGAATGAGGATCTTCGGCTATATGAATTTGGAAAAACTTATTCAGCCACGGCTGCCAATGAATATGCGGAACACAATCACCTGGCGATCTACATCACCGGCAACCTGCAGGAACTACATTGGAAATCAAAACCCGCAAAAGCTGATTTTTATTATTTAAAAGGCGTTGTGGAAAGATCGATTCAATTGAGCGGATTAACAGGCATCCAGTTTGAAAACACAGTACATGCACAGTTGCATCCGGCTGTTTCCATCAAATACAAAAATGATGTGATCGGTGTTTTTGGACAGGTTTCTGAAAAATTGCTGAAACAGTTTGACATAAAATTCCCGGTATTTTATGCTGATATTGACCGCGATAAGTTGCTGAACCCTCTGCTTACAGATGTTCATTATCGTGAAATATCTAAATTCCCGGCCGTTACCCGCGACTTATCCATTATCGTGGATAAAAATGTTTCATATAATCAGGTAGAGCAAATAGCTTTAGCCCAACAAACCGGCCAGTTGAAATCGATCCGGTTATTTGATATTTTTGAAAGTGAGAAAATAGGCGTTGATAAAAAATCAATGTCGTTGAGTTTTCAATTCCTGGATGAAACAAAGACCATGACCGATTCTGAAATTGATGCATTCATGAAAAAGATCATTCGTTCCTGCGAAGACAAACTCCAGGCCGAGATCAGAAAATAAAAAACGTTGCAGCAAGTAGACCTACATATCAACAGGATCAATACCAAACTCCAGGAATTACTGAAGAAGCATGCGGCTGCCCTGAAAGAACTGGAACAACAGCAAAAGAAGATCGAAAACCTGCTTCAGCAACAAAGCCTGCAGGAAAAAAAGATCAGGACTTTGGAAGAACAGCAATCTATCCTGAAAGCGGCAGCCGGATCGATGAATGCGGCCGATAAAAAAGAATTTGAACAGTCAATCAATAAATACATCCGTGAAATTGATAAATGCATCGACCTGTTAAGCGAATAAATCAAGCTGAACATTATGGCAGAAGAACTTATACCCATTAATATACTGGTTGCCGACCGAACCTACCGCATCAGAACCGAGCCGAAAGATGAGGAAGTGGTTCGCAAAACATTGAAAATAATCAATGACAAGATCATTGAATTCAAAACTCAGTTTTCTGGTAAAGACATGCAGGATTATATTGCCATGGTGGTGATCTGGTATGCAACCCAGGCAGCAAATGATCAAAATACCGGCTTAATTCCGGAAAAATTGATGGAAAGCCTGCAAAAAATAGAAGCCCAACTCGATAAAGTATTATAAACACTCCAAACTGGCCTCTCAGGGCAAAATCTTCTGCCCGGCCCAAATTTACTTAACACAAAATTCATATCTTCGCTAATTAACCCTCTTACTCAACAAATTAGGAATAGGTTAAATTATACAATATTGTGAATCAGCTAAAAACGATAACTATTCATGGAACCGAATATACTTTCCATCATCATAGGAGTTGCCGCATTGATAGCGGGAATCGTCCTGGGTAAATTGATATTTGCCAAGAACACCAAAAAAGAGATAGAAGACGCCCAGTCACAGGCTCAAAAAATCATCGCCGACGGGCAGTTACAGGCAGAAAACCTGAAAAAAGAAAAACTACTCGAAGCCAAAGAAAAATTTGTTCAACTGAAATCCGATCACGACAGGGATGTGTTACAACGCACTCAAAAGATCAATGAATCGGAGAACAAGATCAAGCAGAAAGAGCAGAGTATCAACCAGAAAGAAGCCAACCTGGAGAAACAACTCAAAGAAAACGAAGGCATTAAAGAAAACCTCAATCGCCAGATCGAGGTGGTGAATATCAAAAGGACCGAACTTGAAAAGCACCAGGAAGAACATATCCGCAGGCTTGAAAAAGTAGCTGGCTTATCGGCCGAAGAAGCCAAAGCCCAGCTCATCGAAAGCCTCACGCAGGAAGCCCACAGCAAGGCCCTGGCCATCCAGCAGGAAATTGTGGAAGAAGCCAAGTTGAAAGCCAATAAAGAGGCTCGTAAAATTGTTATACAAACCATTCAGCGTACGGCTGCCGAACAGGCCATTGAAAACTCGATCACTGTTTTCAACCTGGAAAGCGACGAGATCAAGGGTTCTATCATCGGCCGTGAAGGACGTAATATCAGGGCCATTGAAGCCGCCACAGGGGTAGATCTGATCGTAGATGACACGCCGGAAGCAATCGTATTATCTTCATTCGATCCTTTGCGTAGGGAAGTTGCCCGTTTATCACTGCAACGCCTGGTGGCGGATGGCAGGATTCACCCGGCCCGTATTGAGGAAGTGGTAGAAAAAACCAAGAAACAACTGGAAGACCAGGTAATGGATATCGGTGAAAGAACCGTGATGGAACTCGGCATTCACGGGTTGCATAAAGAACTTATCCGCATGGTAGGTCGTATGCGTTTCCGTTCTTCCTATGGTCAGAATCTGCTCATGCATAGCCGCGAAACGGCCAATCTTTGTAGTATCATGGCGGCTGAACTGGGTATGAATCCCAAACTGGCCAAAAGAGCTGGTTTATTGCACGATATTGGTAAAGTGCCCGATGAAGAAACAGAATTGAGCCATGCTTTACTTGGCGCAAAACTGGCTGAAAAATACGGTGAAAACCCGGCTGTAGTGAATGCCATCGGCGCTCACCACGATGAAATGGAAATGAAATATGTGATCTCCCCGATCATCCAGGCCTGTGATGCCATCAGCGGCGCAAGACCGGGAGCCCGGAGAGAAATCATGCAACAGTATATCCAGCGTATCAAAGACCTGGAAAACCTGGCCCTATCATACCAGGGTGTTGAAAAGGCTTATGCCATCCAGGCGGGTCGTGAACTCAGGGTGATAGTGGAAGCTGATAAAGTAACTGATGGTGACAGCGATAAACTCAGCTTTGAAATAGCCCAGAAAATACAGGAAGAAATGACCTTCCCTGGCCAGATAAAAGTTACGGTAATACGTGAAAAAAGAGCAGTGAATATTGCCAGGTAACCCGGTTTATACAAAATAATTGAAATCGAAGTCTGAG
>JAKQKY010000035.1 GCA_029560415.1 Bacteroidota bacterium
GCCATCTCCATTGTTAGAGAAATTGGACCGGTCATTACTGCATTGATATTTGCCGGAAAAATCGGTAGCAGCATCGGCGCAGAATTAGGTTCCATGAAAGTCACCGAACAGATCGATGCCATGGAAGTGAGTGGTACCAATCCTTTCAAATACCTCGTGGTCACCAGGGTCATTGCTGCTACATTAATGCTGCCCGTGCTGGTTACATTGGGCGATGCCATTTCATTGTATGGTTCCTGGCTTGGTGTAAACATCCGCAGTACCACCAGTTTCAATTTATTCTGGTCGCAGGTATTCGATAATCTTTCTTTCAGCGATGTGCTGCCCGCATTTTCAAAAAGTTTTTTCTTTGGCTTTGCGGTTGGCATCATCGGTTGTTATAAAGGATATAACAGCAGCAAGGGCACCGAAGGAGTAGGCCGATCTGCCAACTCAGCGGTGGTAGTATCGTCTGTGATGATATTCATCATCGACTTGCTGGCGGTGCAGATAACCGACTTGCTTGGACTTAACTGATAATTTATATACCTTGAACAGAGTGATAAAATAGTAAGTATAATTTAGTAACAGCAGTCATCTATGTCAAACAGGATCAGGAAAAATTTTATGGTACCAGATGAAGTTCGTTGTGGCAGCATCGTTGCGTCGCACACTTGTACTGCATACCATTGAGCAACGATTCAGCTGCACCAAAAAAATGAGTAATTGCATTTGTATAGCGTATCCAAAATAAAATGATTAAGCATATTTAATACATGATACAGGCCGGCAACGATATTGTTACTAAGCAGGATACACAACAGGCAGACAGCTGTGTGATGAGCATCCGCAACCTGTACAAAGCTTTTGGCAGCAACCAGGTGCTGAATGATTTTTCACTGGACCTGTACAAAGGAGAGAACGTTGTTGTGCTGGGTAAATCAGGTTCTGGTAAATCAGTCCTTATTAAATGTATCATTGGATTGTTGCAGCCGGATAAAGGCAGCATTGAAATGTTTGGAAAAAATATTCCGGGCATGAAAGCCGAAGAACTGGATAAGATCAGGGCGAAGGTTGGGTTTCTGTTTCAAAGCAATGCCTTGTACGATTCCATGACGGTGCGTCAAAATCTCGAATTTCCTTTGCGAAGGCATTGGATCGAAGTATCTCAACCCGATGTTGATACAATGGTGATGGAAGCACTGGAAGATGTGGGACTTGCACATACGGTAGATATGATGCCGGTGGAACTGTCTGGGGGCATGCGCAAGCGGATCGCACTGGCCCGCACACTCATCCTGAAACCTGAAATCATTTTATATGATGAACCTACAACAGGTCTCGATCCCGTAACCGCCAAAGAGATCATTCAACTGATCATGGAAATACAACGGAAGTACAATACCACATCACTTATCATTTCTCACGACATGAATTGTGTGCGCATGGCCAGTAACAGGGTAGTGGTGTTGGTAGATGGATGTTGTTATGCAAACGGAACTTATGATGAATTGACAAAAAATACCGATCCTAAAGTGAAACAATTTTTTGAATAAAATGATATGGAAAAAAAATCAACCAGTAACGTAAAGCTTGGCGCATTTGTTTTGGGCGGACTCCTGTTCCTTGTATTGTTGTTGTATATGATCGGAAAGAATGAGCATTTGTTTGGCAGTACTTACGAATTAAAGGCAACTTTTTCAAATGCGCAGGGCCTGGTATCCGGCAATAATGTTCGGTTTGCAGGCATCGAATCGGGTACGGTAAAAAAGATCAGCATCATCAATGATACTTTGATCGAGGTGACCATGCTCATTGAGAAAAAAATGAAAGGCATCATTCGCAAAAATGCGGTTGCTTCCATCGGCACCGAAGGGCTGGTTGGCAATAAAGTGGTGAACATAATACCAGGATCCGAAACCGCGGCTTTTGCGGAAGAAGGAGATGTGCTCGTTTCCAAAAAAGCGATCAGTACCGATGACATGATGCAGACATTGAGTAAAACAAATGATGATGTGGCGGTGATTGCCTCGGGCTTAAAAGAAGTTGTTCAACGCATAAACAACAGCAGCGCTTTATGGGATCTGCTGAATGAAAAATCCATTCCACGGGATGTAAAGATGTCTGTTGCCAATATCCGGGCTGCTACTGTAAAAGCCGGTATCATGGTGAATAACCTGGATGCCATCGTTGCCGATATCAAAAATGGAAAAGGCTCTGTTGGCGTCCTTCTTAAGGATACATTATTTGCAAAAAACCTGAATGAAGCAGTTGTAAAAATTAAACAGGTCGGCGACAAAGCAGATTCCCTTTCCATGCAATTAAGCAATGTAGTGGCCGGTGTGCAAAATGATATCAACAACGGCAAAGGCACCGCAAACGCCCTTCTGAAAGACACCACCCTTGCTGCAAAACTAAACGCCAGCCTCGACAATATTCAGAAAGGAACAGATGGTTTCAACCAGAACATGGAAGCATTAAAGCATAACATACTGTTCAGGGGTTATTTTAAAAAGCTGGAAAAGCAGAAGGCGAAAGCTGAGAAGAAGGCTAATTGATAATTGATAATTAGTAATTAAAAATTAATAATTCCTTCGACTCGTTGCGTGCCTCACTCAACGAAAACCTCCCCACACTTTTATCTTTTAACTTTCAACTTTTGCCCTAAAAAAACACCACCTCGTCGTTTGCCCCACTCAACGAAAACCTTCCCGCACTTTTATCTTTTAACCTTCAACTTTTGCCCTAAAAAAAGCACCGCCTCGTTGCGTGCCTCACTCAACGAAAACCTCCCCACACTTTTATCTTTTAACTTTCAACTTTTGCCCCAAAAAAGTACCGCCTCGTTGCGTGCCTCACGCAACGAAAACCTCCCCACACTTTTATCTCATAACTTTCAACTTTTGCCCTAAAAAAACACCACCTCGTCGTTTGCCCCACTCAACGAAAACCTTCCCGCACTTTTATCTTTTAACTTTCAACTTTTGCCCCAAAAAAAGCACCGCCTCGTTGCGTGCCTCACGCAACGAAACTCACCGAAAAGCCCCAGGTTAATGTGATTAAAACACCCATGTTTTAATTATCTGAGAAAGTAAATTGTTACATGCAATTTCATCACAGAAAATCGTATACCGCTTTAGGAAAAATATATTTTTGGACAGCATCCATTCATAAATGGTTTCATTTGTTAGCTGATGAAGAAATGAAGAGTATGATAGTTTCATATTTGCAACTACTTTCCAGAGAGGAAAAAATAACCATGTTTGGATTTGTACTAATGCCCAGCCACCTGCATTTCATCTGGAGGCAAAACATGTTAAATGGCAAAGAAACGCCCAAAGGAAGTTTTATGAAATATACAGCCCATTGTTTCAGGAAACATTTGTTACTAAAAAACGAATTGGACCAATATAAAGTTGATTCGATAAATAAATCTCATCAAATATGGCAGCCAGATCCTTTGGGAATTGAGATTTATAGTAGAGAAGTGGCCAGGCAAAAACTGGATTATATTCATGCTAACCCGGTATCAGGTAAATGGCTACTGTCAAAAGATGATATTTCTTATCATTATTCATCTGCTAAATTCTATGAAACGGGTGTGGATGATTTTGGTTTTTTGCACAATTTATACCAGGTATTTGATGGGGATTAGTGATTTGAATTTCGGTTCGTGAGGCACGCACCGAGGCGTAGACCAGACGAATGGCTGCCTTTTTTCTATACAATATTGCAGCAAAGTTTTTGCATGGGATGTTTCCACAATTTGTGGAAATAAAGGACTAAAATAGTTAGCAAAAAATGCTAATTTTGTTGTCATTATACATCCATAAAAACTATCTAATGAAAAGTCAATTACAAAAAGAACACACAAATGGTAAGTATCTTATCATTGCTACATTAATCACCGCATCAGTTACAGGCGTTGGTTATATTATCAACAAATCATCTTCGCCTTCATCAACAGAAGCAGTAATCATTAAAGGTAACAACACCAATAGTCCAGTTGCGCACGATGTCCAAACACAGAACAATTATTACGCTTTGCCTGATACAATGAAAAAGGTTTTGCCCACTGTTGAAACAAAACAGCAATCACCAATTATTAAAGTAGTTTATAAGGAAAAAGCATCAACATTGAAAGTTGATTCAACGCCCATTAAAGTAAATGCTACAAATAGTAATGTAAGCATTGGAAATACCGGAACACTCAATCAGACAACAATTGTAAATCCTAAACCAAAACCAAGGGATTTATCTGAAGAAGATGTAGTACGACTCAAAACGATTCCTAAAGATTATAAATTGGAATTGACATATGGATTTAACCAAAAAGAATGTCAATCGTATGCATCACAGATAGCTAATGCATTAACGACTTTGGGATATTCATATGAACATTCTGGTTATGGTATCTTAGTTCGCAATAACTACCATGAACGATTTGAAATAGAAATCATCCGTGAACTAAAGCAAGCCACAGTGTTAGTATATTACTTGCAAAATGATTAACAGTATTGTAAGTAGCTGAAGTATTCCTGCCACAAATTCCTGCAGGCTATATCTCTGATTCGTTTATAGAGCTTCGATGCGTGAGGCACGCACCGAGGCTGAGTTTTTCCAACTCTTAAAAACTCTTTCAACTTTAAAAAATTATTAATCACTAATTCTTAATTATTAATTACACCCATCTCAGTATTCCTCACTCACTAAACTCTCCCCAAACTTTCAACTTTTGCCATAAAAAAAAGCACCTACTAATGTAAGTGCTCTTCGTGACCGCGTTAGGATTCAAACCTAAAACCTTCCCGACCTTAGGTCGGGATGCTCTATTCAGTTGAGCTACGCTCAATTAATTCCTTTATGCGGATATTACTTTTCCATCCTTTAATTTGTTTCTCTCTTTTCATGGCATCCTGCTTTGTAGTAAATATTTCCTGGTATACAATTTCCCAGTCTTTTGCTCCTGAAACTTCCAACATTGTAAAATTCTTAACTGAATAAGAATTCCCGATATACTTTAAACCTTCATAAGCTCCAGCACCATAAAATAAAAACTCTTCATTGCTATTCTCATTCGAGGCTTTTACTGATAAATAATTTGCTGTGCGGCATTTGAAATATACAAAAGGATAATCCTCTGAATTAATATCTATCAGCAATAAATCATCACCGGTCCCGGACAAAACGATTGGATCAGCTTCTATATTTTGATGAATTGTCTCTGCATAAACCGCAGAGGTGATTAAAAGAAATATAAACATTACAATGAAAGTCATTTTTTTCATA
>JAKQKY010000038.1 GCA_029560415.1 Bacteroidota bacterium
TTTGGAAATCAGCCCGACCTTCATCAAGCCCTTTTTTTAAAGCTTTAAAAAGAATGGATACTGCATAAGACATGTCAAATCCTCCACGGCCTGCATACACAATATTGATCTTATCTTTTGGTAAACTTACTTCATTGCAACCACCCACATATTTACGCATTACATCAATATCTGTGTCGGCCACTCCAAAAGGTATCACCCTGCATTTTTTTTCTGAAACGGAAGGATACCGTTGCCTGAAGGTGTCACAATAGCCTTTGGATACACTGATGATACCATCTGCAAATGGAATTGTTTTGGCTTCCAGGTATTTATCAATATTATATGCAATCAAAAATTTGGGTGGTCTTTCGCTGGCAGGTTTATCAAGATAAAAATCATTGCGCCAGGGATCCTGTATATCAACAATAAATGGCACATTGAATTTTCTTTTCCAATAAGGCCCCAGCGCCATTACATGAAAAGCTGTGGTAGAAAAATACACCAGGTCGAATTTGTATTTTTTCAGCAATTCATTTCCTTTCTTCCTGATATGCCAGTAGCTTCTCATAGATAAACTACCCAGGCCTAATTTACGGGTATGCCTGGTTTCAAAGGCCTTTACACTATGTATTTCCGTATTGGCAGGAATGGTATGAAGCAACAACGGATCGGTACTATAGCTCTCTATGTATGCTTCGTCAACAGTGATCACCACAGCATGCCAGCCAAGCTGTTCAAGGTAGGGAAGCGCCTGCCGCACCCGGTGCATGTCTGCTGCGTTAACCGGTGGAAAGTGTGGAGATATGATGAGCACATTTTTCAAAGAACTGTTATTATTTTCCCTGGTTATTGCTCTGCATATACATCAGTTCATCCACTGCTTCATACAGTTTTTGCCGCTCGCATTCCCAGTTGAGTTCATTCGCTGCCAGTTCAAGGGCTGTATGCCTGAACGATGAAAGCTGCTGCCTGTTCGTAATGAGCGCATCAATTTTTTCAGCAAGTTCCGTTGCATTGCTATAGCCATATACCAGGCCGATGCCTTTGTAATTGTCTAAAAAATATTTTTGTGCCGCCGTATCTGAAGCCAGAATGCAGTTACCTGCCAACAGGTAAGTGAATATTTTATTGGTAAGACATATATTCCTGTTTTCGCAATGGGGTACTTCAGAAGCAAGGCCGGCATCATACCGGGCTGCTATTTCAAAAATATTATCCGGGTCCACAGGTTTCAGCAAATGTATACTTGCAGGAGGCTGTAAACTTTTCACCAGGTTGTCAATATAACCAGGTCTTTTATCGTTGCCCAGGAGATACAATTCTACATTCTTACCTAATATATTCAACGCTTCCACTATTAATTCCAGCCCACGCATGGGTCCAATATTTTGTGAGAACCAAAATAGCTTTAACGGGCTATTGTTATTCTCTGCGGGTGGCTTTTGAAGAAATTTTTTACTGAACACATTGTTGATCGTAATTACCTTTTTTTGAGGGAATAATTTTTTGTATGCATCAGCTATCAACGGACTTGCTGCTGTGATACAGGAGGTTTGCGGCAGGTATTTGTTTTCTATTTGTGCAATGTGTTCGCTCTGACCGGTATAGTAATCTGTTTCGCCCCGGTGATAATCTTCAGCATCAAACATCAGCAAGGCCTTATTTTTTTTTGCGGCCCTTGCAGCACCAGCCAGTGCACCTACATAGTGTGCAATGTAAATGTCTGCTTTATAACTTTGCGCTCGCCACCATATAAAGAAAGCCGTTCTTGATATGGCAGCATTTTTAATAAACTGGCTGGGTATAATACTGGTGGCAGATTTAAACAGCCGCAAAAATACCCTCGAGAGAAAAAACATAAACTTTTGAGAATAAGGATCGCCTCCAATCAGGATAAAATCGTCCGGATCCAGTATACCCTTGTCAAATTTCCCCTTATCAATCTGGTATGCCCATTCTGCAGAATAAGTGTACAATACTTTTACATCATACCCTCTTACAATCAATGCCTCATATTCTTTTATCACCCGTGGGTTGGTAGATGGCTGCCCGGTGGTAACAATTACAATTCTTTTTTTTTCTGCAGTTGAATGATTACCCTCGCCGTCGTTTTTGACAGAACGGTAAACAGTAAGATATTCATTGGCAATTTCAGTATCACTGTATCGCTTAATGGCGAGCTCCCTGCATGCCTTACGGCTGAGGGTAGCAATCCTTTTAATTTGCGCTGCCATTTCTTCGGGGCTGTTGCTTAAAAAGCCCGTACTTCCTTCTACAATCCCCTCGGGCACCCCACCCCCGGGAAAAGCCAGTACCGGGGTTCCGCAGGCATAGGCTTCCGGCATCACCACAGGAAAGGGTTCAAACCATTCAATAGGAAGCAACAGCGCCGCCGCATTACCGAGAAGTTCATTTTTCTGCGTATTGTCAACCTCGCCGATGTAAAAAATCAGCTTATTATCCACTTCGGGCAGCACCTCCTTTTCGAAGTACGCTTTTTCGTCCGGCAAAGTGGAGATATTACCTGCAATAATCAGTTTCCTGTTAGCCAGTCTTGCAGCCTTTATGGCAGAATGTGCGCCTTTACATCTTTCAAGCCTGCCTAAAAATACAAGCGGCGCATCTTCTTCCACTGTTTCCCTGAACGTAAACTGCATTACCGGGGCACAGTTATATACCGTTGCCCAATGGCCTCCTCCCGGTTCGCCTGTTGACACTATTGCATCTGATACGCCGGTATAAGTAACATTCCTGATTCCCGACTTGTTGAGTAAGCGTATATTCTGCGGCGTTATGAACCGCATATAGGTTTGCACCTTTTTTATTTTAGTCCAGGCCACCGGCAGCAAAAACGCAAGCCTGCCAAAATTGTGCAGTACATCGTGACCAGGAATTTCTTTGAGTAATATTTTCCTTACTTCCCAAAGCAATTTATAATCGATCCTCATGGATCCCTCACCATTCTGACCATAGATGATCAGCCTGCCGGGTGATTTTGATCCCGGCCCTGCAATGATAGTTACACTGTGGCCCATCTCCACGTACTTACAGGCGATATCATATATCACCCTTTCAATACCGCCATACCTTTCCGGGGGAACAGGTATAAACGGGTCCATCAGTAATAAGATCTTCATAATTATTGGACAGTTTTCAAAAGACAGTTGAGCGCAACCATTCAGCTATTATATAATTCAAGGTATTGTTTGTGAACCCTGCTAAAGCTGCCAGGTGCAGCAATATTTTGACGCAACTGGTACAGCAGGTGCCTGTTGCCAATAATAGTTTGCAGTTGTTCGGTCAACGACTGTGGGGAGTTAAAATCGAAAAGCAAACCGTTTACGGCATGCTCCACCTGTTCTGCATTGCCATACACCCTGCTCGCCAGCACCGGTACACCTGCTGCAAATGCCTCTTGTATTACCAGGGGTGACATTTCAGAAAAAGCGGATGGCAGGCACAGCATATCAAAGCGGCCCAGTACGTTCAGTACATCTTCCCTGTTTAAAGCGCCGTTCCAGTTGATATGACTGGCATTATTAACAGCAATGATACATTGATCAAAATAGGCTGAATTTCTCTCCTCCTTACCATAAATGTCAAGGGTAAGTTGATCCGGAGAAAATGTGCTTACAGCATTTATCAGCATCAGCACACCCTTTTGGGGTTGCAGCCTGCCGATAAAAATAAGTTGTACAGGCCCGCTGCCGTCTGTGCCCGTTTTTCTGAATGTACTTATTTCTCCCGGGCTGTGAGGAAGAGCCTGTTTAATAACGGCAATTTTTTCAGCAGGAACATTATTATGCAGCAGCATTTTCCTGTACCAGTCTGTAAGGCATACCAGTTTGTCAATATATTTCACCGCCCCGGCAATATCATTTTTTTTACGTTTCAGGATAAGTGGTACCGAGAGAAACGTTTTAAGCCGGCCCTTTTTCAAAAGATTGCTGATACCCAGTACAGCCGCTGTATTTGCCATGATCGATAATGGCTTTGCTGCTGCATAAGGAATTTTAAACAGTGTGTTGTAACTGCAGGCTGTACAAGTAACCGTTGTAAGCCTGCCTCCGCATAATTTTTTATTACGCACCAGTACATTGGTATAACAGGTTAATGCAGACAGGTGCATGGTGTAAAAAACTTTGGCCCCAAAATCTTTTGCTGCTTTTACATGACCCATACAAAAGCTGTTGCTGATATTGATCTCGTGAAAATGAACGACATCGGGTTGAAGCTTTTTTAAGAGTGTGATAAAATTTCCAATACCCTCCGGCGTTTTTTTCCCGGTGTATAAATCAGGATCAGATGGGTTACCAGGTTCTTTAAACTGGTAAACATCTATACCCTCGTATAGGTAGTGTTCTTTGATATTGCCCGGTGATAAGCTGTCGATAAATGGAGTAACCACCGACACTTCCAAACCATCTTTTTTTTGTAAAGTTGCCAGCACCTGGGTGTACACTTCGGTGCCAGCCGTATGAAAAGGAAAATAATGAATAAGACAATGAATGATTTTCATAAGACCTAAGGAAACAACTATTAAAACTTCTCTGCCACGGCCAGCAATACAAAAGGTCCTTCTTTTCCAAGGTTGTCTGAAGCAGCAGGGTTTTCAAAAGAAATTATTTCAAAGTCATCGGTCGTTTCTTTTAATGCTGGTTTTCGTTGGGTTCCTCTCAGTTTTTGCTGTATCCATGCCCCCGCCCTTACAAAAGGATTTGATAAGATGCGGTTGAAATCAGACCTTATCTCGTTTTTGATCTTCCCTTTGAGATTAAGCTGCTGACCAAATAATTGTATATTGGTAAAACCAGACGACTCAAGCAATCCATAAAACTCAGCAGCGGTGTATTCTTTCTCATGAAA
>JAKQKY010000087.1 GCA_029560415.1 Bacteroidota bacterium
AGCAGGATTGAGAGCAATACAGCGATGATATATCTTGTTTTATAAAATAATGCAGGCATATTTTTCAGTTCAACTTTTGTAAATATCGGAAAATTTCCTGGTTGCATACTCAATAAAATATCGGCTGTTTAATGTTTCCCCGGTGGCATTTTTGCACAGAGCTTCTGAATCATAATAACGGCCAAAAGGGTAGATATGTTGTTGCAACCATGTTAAAACCTGGCTTGATTCGGACAGGCCAATCTGATGTGAAACGGCAGGGATTTTTTCGCTGATACTGGCAAATAACTGGGCGGCATAAAGGCTTCCGATGCTGTAGGTAGCAAAATACCCAAAGCTTCCATGGCTCCAATGTACATCCTGCAGGCATCCCTGTTTATCATCGGGCACGGTAACGCCCAGGTATTTTTTATACATTTCGTTCCAGTAAGCCGGGATGTCTTTCGTGTTTAATTCTCCGGCGATGAGTTGCTTTTCTATTTCGTAACGGATCATTACATGAAAATGATACGTGAGTTCATCCGCTTCCGTTCTGATCAAAGAAGGCTTTACCTGGTTGATGCCTTTGTAAAACTGTTCCAGGCTGATGTGGCTCAATTGTTTTGGGAAATAGCTTTGCAGCAAGGGATAATAGGTTTTCCAGAAAGGCAAACCACGACCAATGCAATTTTCCCAAAGCCTGCTTTGGCTTTCATGAATGCTCAGGCTGCAATATTCGCCAAGCGGAAGTCCGTATTGGTCTTCGGGTAATCCCTGTTCATATAAAGCATGACCTCCTTCGTGCAGGCAACTCCAGGTCATGTTGCCAAAATCATGTTCGTCTATGCGGGTGGTTACCCGTACATCCCGACTGCTGAAATTGGTAGTGAAAGGATGTTCACTGATGTCCTGCCTGCCGGCTTCAAAATCGAAATGCATATTCTGCAGCATTTCCATGCCAAATTTCCATTGAAGGTCTTTGTCGAAATGCTGATGTAAAAAGGAATTGTCAATGGGTTCTTTATTGGCAATATCATCCAGCAGTATCATTAATCCCGGCCTGAGATCTTCAAACAATTTGTCGGTGATGGTTACGGTGAGTCCTTTGTCGTAATCATTCATCAAAGCATTGTACGGATGCGTTTCATAACCCAGCATGTCGGCTTCCTGTTTCTTCAGTTCGATCACTTCATGCAAAGGTTTTTCAAAAACCCGGAAATCATTTTCTTTTCGTGCCTGTATCCAGGCATGAAAACTTTTATTCACCACTTCACTCATCTTTCGAACAAATGCTGAATCCAGTTTTTTGCTTTTGCGATAATCTTCGAGGCTTAACTGAACATTTCTTTTTTCTGAATCACCCAGGTCATTTTGCTGAGATAGTTCCTCCAGTAAAGCACCCAGTTTTTCATCAGTAAATTGTTGATGCGCCAGTTCGCTCAAAGTGGCGATCTGTCTGCCGCGGGTGTCATTGCCTTTGAGGGGCAGGTAGGTTTCCTGGTCCCATTGCAAAACGGCGGAAGCGTATTTGATGTCGGCGATCTTTTGAATGAATGATTTATACAGTTCGTAAGAATTATTCATTAAAGTGGTTTATAAGTGTATTGTAAGATGCTTGTTTGTGTTCCTTCAACCTGGGTTGACTTAACCGGCAGATTATTTGAATTATAAATGACGCTGAGATTGCCATTGATCGGGGTAGTACCGGCTAATACAAATGTTTCCTGGTATGATAGCATCTGGTTATAGGGCATGTATTCATAAAGGAGTATCTCTTCATTGCTGATGAAATTCTGGTGCGCCCTGAAAATGTTTTGTCTTGCAAAAGGAGTTGCTTTGTTATCGTAAGTATAATTGGCATTACTGAATAATTCCATTGTACCACTGATGGCATCTGTATACCGAATACATGTAAGGATATTACCTGAAGCATCCAGCGTAGCAGTGTCGCGATATAAAGAAATTATAGATGTTGGTTGAAAGTTTTCAATTTTTCCATCGCAGTATCTTTTACCTGGAGCATAACTATATTTATATGTAGATATTATAGAGTTGCTCATGGAAGGGAATACGCTATAGGAAGAATCTTGAAGATTCCTGCCGTTTGCATCATAACTATGAAATGTTATAGTTGTGTCCGGAATAGGTGAGTCATAATCTATGAACAAAGATTTAAAAGGTACAGTATCTGTTCCATTGTAGTAATAGGTATAGGAAATATAAGGTCCGGTAGCTACATCAGTCAATATCCAGCCTGTTATCCTTTTTTGTACGTCATAGGTAAAGCTGTAAATCCCTTGAGTATCTATAACAGCTCCGGCATTCACTACATAAATTTTATCCAGGTAAATACTGTCGTTGATTACTGCAGGCGGATTAACAATATTGTCAAAGTCATCCACTTCTTTCTGACAGGATATGAAAATGGTCGTCAAAAAGAGTAACAGGAATAATTTTGTAATCTTTTTCAATTTATTTTTTTTCAAATCTACATTTTTTTCAACAGTGGTATGAATCTATACTTTTAATACAGAGCCGGCTGTTAATGGAGAAATCTTAAAGAGATGTATAAACGAATATCACCTTTTCAAAAGCACCAGGACTGGTACCATCGGGGATCAATATCTGCGAGGGATACCCGTTTGAACGATAGCTGTATTTCCCGGTGAGGTCCTCATCATAAGTGCCGGAATTTGAATTCACTTCTGTTATATGAAGGCGGTTATTCTTTTGAGGCATTTCATTGAAAAATGTTTCACCAAATGGAAATAGCGCATAGGTTTTAAAATTACTCAGGCGGGCAAAGGGACTTGGTTTATCATCGTATGTAACTGTCGAGTTAATAGAATAGGTAACAGCTCCTGTTATGGTATTGAAATCAACACGCCTGTTGGAAACAAGGTTGCCATTGGCGTCGAGTGTAGCAGTATCCCGTTCAATACGACCAAAATGATTGGTTCCCGAACTGCTGAAGGTTGATATGGTATCTAAACGGTAACCAAATAAATTGTTCCCGTTGTATTGATAATTCCAGACGCTGTTTCGTATTTTATATTGCTGGGGAACAAAATTGGTTGTTAATTGGATCGTTGAATCTTTTAATAGTTTACCTGTAGCATCAAAATAAAAATAGGTGGTGGTGGTGTCAATGATTTCAATGTTGTGTTGTGGGTCAAATTCCTGGTTGATGTTGATCATTTTAAAAGGAAGGGTATCGGTTCCATTGTAGAAATATTGCCGGTTGAATGTTCCGGTGAGTGAATGGGAAACGAATTCAGAATCTGTTACACTGGTTACTCTTTTAGCATTGTCGTAAATATATTTAAATACTTCAGTAGTGTCGGTAACGGATCCATCAGACTCTATAATGTACATGGCAGAGAGATAACTGCTATCTAATACCGATGGCGGAACCGGAACAACATTGCCTACGGTATCACTGATTTCTTTCTGGCAAGAAGTAAATAATGACAAGATTATTATCAATGCCGGTAAAGTGCGGAAGATAAAGCGTCCCTTCATATAATTGAAACTTTTATTTTATCAAATCTAACCTTTTTTTAAAATGGATGCAATTTGCAAACATTAAAATCTCTATTTTTAAGGATGACAATTTCAGCGATTATAGATTTACTGGAAAGCATTGCTCCGCCTTCCTTACAGGAGGATTATGACAATGCCGGCCTGATCACCGGAAATAAAAACTGGGCCTGTTCCGGTGCCATAGTTTCACTCGATGCAACAGAAGAAGTGATACAGGAAGCCATCGATAAAAAATACAACCTGGTCATTGCCCATCATCCAATTGTTTTCAGGGGGTTGAAAAAGATCAATGGAAAGAATTATGTAGAACGGGCATTGATACTCGCCATTAAAAACGATATTGCTATTTACGCCATTCATACCAACCTGGATAATGTGATCAACGGGGTGAATGGAATGATCGCAGATAAATTAGGGCTCATCTACAGGAGTATATTGGCGCCCAAACAAAACGGGTTGCAAAAACTTACTGTCTATGTTCCCTTATCGGCGCAGGAAGCTGTACAAAACGCTTTGTTCACTGCAGGTGCCGGCCATATTGGTCAATACAGTGAATGCAGTTTTTTGGCAGAAGGTACAGGCACCTACAAAGCCGGGGAAGGAACCAATCCATTTGCAGGCAGGAAAGGTGAACGGCATCATGAAAAAGAAGTGAAAATAGAGGTGGTGCTTCCATCCTGGAGAAGCCACGCCATCGTGCAGGCCATGATATCGGCTCATCCATATGAAGAAGTGGCTTATGACCTGTTCAACCTGGCAAACTATAGCCTGCAAACCGGTTCCGGGTTAATGGGTGAATTGCCGGAGGCCCTTGATGAAAAGATCCTGCTCGAAAGCATAATGAAAATATTTAATGTAAAGATGTTGCGGCATACCCGTTTACTGGGAAAACCGGTTAAAAAAATAGCGGTTTGCGGGGGAGCTGGCAGCTTTCTAACCGGTGCTGCCATTGGGGCCGGGGCCGATCTGTACCTTACCGCCGACGTTAAATACCACGAGTTCTTTGATGCCGATAGCCGCCTGCTCCTGGTAGATATTGGCCACTACGAGAGCGAACAATACAGTATCGACCTGTTGTTTGACATTTTAAGGGAAAAATTCCCTAACTTTGCCGTCCTTAAAACCGGTATTGATACCAACCCGGTGCATTATTTGTAAGGCCGCTGCTGGCAGCAATTCCGTACAAGTGAGTGACACAACGATGTTGGGCTTTGTACAACCGCCGGTAAACAAAAAATAAATCATACAATATGGCTTCAGTAAAAGAATTTTCGGTTGAAGAAAAACTGTCTTCTCTTGTTCGCTTGCAAAAAATTGATTGCAAACTGGATGAGGTTCAGATCCTGAAAGGCGAATTGCCGATGGAAGTGAAAGACCTGGAAGATGAAATTGAAGGCTTGCACGCCCGTCAAACCAGGGTTGAAGAAGAAATCAACGGTATACAGGAATTCATTGAGCAGAAGAAAGAAGGTATTAAAGAAGCACAAGCGCTGATCAAAAAATATGAAAAGCAAAGTGAGAATGTAAAGAACAATCGTGAGTTTGAAGCGATTAACAAGGAAATAGAAATGCAACAGCTTGAAGAAAAGCTTTGCGAAAAACACATCAAAGATGCTACCGAAGAAATTGGTGACAAGGCGAGGCAGCTCGACCTGGCCAAGAAAGCAGTAGCGACCAAGGAAGCAAACCTAAGCGGTAAAAAAGCTGAGCTTGAAAAAATCATCAGCGAAACAGAGAAAGAAGAAAAACATTACAATAAAGATGCAGAAGCCGCCAGGAATCATGTTGATGAAAGGCTGTTATTGAGCTACGATCGCATCCGTAAGAATTACCGCAATGGACTGGCTGTTGTACCAGTTGAAAGGGATAGCTGTGGTGGTTGCTTTCATGCCATTCCTCCACAGAAACAGAGTGAGATCAAGCTGCGTAAGAAAGTAATGGTTTGCGAAAACTGTGGACGTATCCTGGTGGATGCTGATCTGCATGATTCTATTGAAGTAAAATAATATCAACAAGGAGATAAAAAAAGCCTATTCGCGAGAATGGGCTTTTTTTATATTTGAAGTAGTTGCTGCTCATTTAGGATACTAATAGGTACACTTAAGAAACAGTAAGTCATTTTACATGTATGATTACTTTTTACATCAGCATTACTTACTGATCACGATTTTTTCTGTACCACTTTGTGTTCTTATAAAATATAAACCAGCTGCAAGATCGCTGACATTGATGCGTTGCAAACCCCCGTTTAACATAAGGGATTTTACAACGATTCCCTGGCTGCTGATAATACTTGCATTTGTATTTACCAGGTTATTATTAAGTAAGTTTATGTGGATGTCATTCTTAACAGGATTATTCAGCAACACAAATCCCACTTTATTTTTACCACCCGAAATTTTTACAATATGGGAATAAGAAACGCGGCCATCTATATCGTTTATCCTTAAACGATAGTATACAACGCCATCGGGTAAGGGAAGTAATCTTGAATAGCTGTTGTCTCCACTTCCAACTGCTGCTACTGAAGCTGCCATGTCAAATTTCCTTCCATCATTTCCCTGTTCAATATCGTAACGGCTTGTATTGATCTCGCCGGCCGTTTTCCAGGATAGCAATACATTGTTTTCGGGCTGAACCATCCCGCTGAACGAAAGCAGTGTTAATGGTACAGGTGCAAAGTTCACGATCGTGATGGCATCATTGGTGATAACCGGAGCATTGAAATCGAAATAAATAGCAGCATTGTTTGGAACATCGGTATTGATGGGCAAGCCTGTTTTTGGTTTTACCCTAAACCGGATGTATCCATGGCTGGCAGGCTCATTAACATTGCTATCTGGCAGCAGTATATTCTCAAATTCGAAATTGAGATAATCGTTGATCTGGGTAGTTTTACAGGCATGCGAAGCCTCAATGACCTCTAGCGTATTTGCAATCAAATGTTCACTTAGCTGATCGGTGATATTGATGTTGAATGCAGTGTCGTTACCCACGTTTTGAAACCGTACCAGGTAATCAATAAATTCACCTGCGTTTACTTCTGCAGACGTAAGTATTGGCGTTGCGTGTTTATCATTGGGATCAAAAGAGAAGATGACATTTAAATATGATTCATCGGTACTGGTACTGGTACCAGCGGTGATGGTTGCTGTTGTATACACTTCTGCACCAAAGGCTGCGCTGGTGCTGATGTAAAAAGTGGTCGTAAATTCGCCACGCTGGCCCGGCCCTATATTATTCAATGAAAGATTTAATGGTCCGGCAGTTGGTGTGAGCAGGGCATTATTATAGTTCACAACAATATTGGCATTTACCACCGTGGTTCCCACATTTTCATATTTTACGTGATAGGGAAGATCCCATCCTCTCCTGGCGGCATTCATCGGGGTAATGGTTATGCGCATGCTATCTATAGATACATTGGGTTGCAAGGCAACTGTATCTGTTATCAATGTATCGGCAGTATTTAATGTATGGTTAAAGGAAGCAGGCACTGCATTGTAATAAAGAGGTGGCGTAATGCTGGTAACATTATTGCCCAAATGTCCTTGTGCGGCGTATTGGCCGTTGATATTGCTGAAACCAATGATGCCATTATCATTGGTCACCTTAACTCCTTGTTTTGGATATTCTCCCGGATCCCAAATTCCATTGCTATTGAGATCATAAAAAACATACCCGGTTATAGAAGGATCTGCTACACAGTTATTGGTATTATTCTGAATATTGCAATACGGTATTGTAACAGGACTAACCCGCATACCCGGAACATTATTGGGAATACAATTTACGCTGGATGAATTTAAATATAAATTAACCGGTGTAGTACGATATGGTGATTGCGCACCCAGGGAAGCCGGCAGGTTGGGCAGGCATTTGGTTTCAAAGCCAGCCGAAAGATATTTTAAACCTGGTGGCAATATCATTTGCGGCGATATGGAGTCCGCAGTTAAATCAATAAGGGAGGCAGGAATGATTTGCGGAAGGACAAATGAATAGAAACCCAATACATTGTAACTACTACCCTGTGCCACATTGAGATACTCTAGCTGGGGCGGCCAGTTGGGTAAACTGGCAATGCCGCCATTAGCGTAAGTTATCGTTGGTACACATTGCCCGGTAGTACATAAATTAAATAGATATCTATTATTTGAACAATCAAGATATTTTAGGGTTGGGGGTAATGTGGGAACTGCGGTTAATGAATTACTATGGCAAATTAAATGAGTAAGGCCTGGTGGAAGAGATAAAATGGTATCCAATGCGGGCAAAATATTTACTGAGATATATTCTATTACGACTTGTTGATTCGAACAATCAAGGTATTTTAATCCTGGCGGCAGGGCAGGCAATGAACTTAAATTGTTGTTTGAAATATTAAGATGCTCTAAAGTTGATGGCCATACTGCAGGCCAATTTGTTATCCTGTTTGATCCGCAATTCAGCACTTTAAGGCCTGGTGGTAATGCAGGAAGATTTATAATGCTACCGCCTATATATCCATTAAAGGATCCATCCTGGTTATTACATAAAAAAGTTTCCAGCGTAGATGGCAAGGGAGGTAAATGGTCAAGTACATTGTTGGAAATATCAAGGTATTTCAGATTTTTAAAATAGTGGATGTAGGGCAATGAATTATCTTCCAAATTCCAATTACTTAGTATCAGCGTATCCTCATTTACGATAGCTGCACAGGTTGTGTCGAACATATTACCAGGCATAAAACAGCCGGGGTATTTTTGTATTAAAAAAGCGCCTCCTTCTGTACCATCCATAAAAATATATTGCGCTTTTGAAACAGAGAAAGCCAACAGGAGACAAAAAGTTAAGTAAAACTTTTTCATGGATGTGTTTATTTAGAAATGAATATATTAAATGTTAATGAGATTCGGCCGAATCAAATAGAAAATTTATCAAATGTGTTTCCGTTCTAAATATCTAAATATAAAAACCTCAACAAGACAGGGGAAAACAGCCATTATTTTTCTCCCGCAACAAATATTTTAACCTTATTTTGCTGTTCTGATGCTTACTAAATTACACATACAGAATTATGCGATCATTGATGATCTGCAGATCAGTTTCGTGAATGCTCTCAATATCATCACCGGCGAAACAGGCGCAGGTAAAAGTATATTGATGGGCGCACTGAACCTGATCCTCGGGCAACGGGCCGATAGCAGCGTGTTGAAACAGCAGGAAAAAAAATGCGTGGTGGAAGGCTGGTTCGTTCTTCCCAAAGGCGAAGCTGTAAATGAATTCTTTTCGGCGAATGACCTTGATCGTGAGGATGAAGTGCTGATCAGGAGAGAAATTGGTTCTAATGGAAAATCAAGGAGTTTTATCAATGATACCCCGGTGAATCTTTCACAACTGAAAGGTTTGGCCGCTTTGTTGGTTGACCTGCACCAGCAATTTGATACCCTGGAGCTGAGTTCCGAAAATTTTCAGCGGGATGTGTTGGATGCATTGGCCGGCAACGCCGCATTGATGCAACAACTAAAAGAACAGTTTGAAAAATTCTCCAAAACAAAAAAAGAACTCGAAGCCTTGCAGCTTCAGCAAAGCAACGCCAATAAAGAACTTGACTACAATCGTTTTTTGTTCGAAGAACTGGATTCGCTTTCCCTAAAAGAAAATGAATTAGAGCAACTGGATGCGGAGTTGAAATTGTTGAGTAACGCAGAAAATATTAAACAGCAACTGGGTGCCGTGTATGTGGTATTAAAGGATGGCGATGCACCCATCGTTCAGCAGCTGCGTTCACTGCAGCACAAAATGAAGTCTTTGCAGGAATATCATCCCGATATTGAATTACTTGCTCAACGCTTGCAAAGCGCTACAATTGAAATACAGGATGTGGCAGATGAACTGGAACGCATAGACGATACCGTTCATTTTGACCAGGAGCGTATCGAGGTCATTAATGAA
>JAKQKY010000098.1 GCA_029560415.1 Bacteroidota bacterium
GACAACTGAAGAAGGCACTAAAAAACTACCCAGTGTGCTGCAAGCAATTCTCTATTATAAAAGGATGGACTATGTGCATGAAGGCATGAGGTGGTTTGATATATTGAGATATGATCTGCCAGTAAAGCATTATATCAGGAGAACAGCTACAGAGATCCAGGATTCTGTTGTTATCACCCCAACCGACCCCCGCAAAGTGCTTCAGTTACCAGAATCATCCAAACAGGCAGGTTTAGAACAAAATCCCCGTTAATTTTAAAAAATCTGATCATGAAATTTATAAAATCTGGACTTACAATTTTAGCAGCATCATTCCTGCTCGTTTCCTGTACCAAAGAGGATCCGCTTCCGCCGTTAGATGATATCTCTGGCTTAGGTGGTGATACCTGGGTTCCAACAGCAATTGACAACTGGATATACGATAATTATACTGAACCCTATAACATCTCGGTGAAGTATAAGTGGGAACTAGGTGAAATAGACCTTAACCGCACATTGGTTCCTCCAAAAGAAGAACAGGTGATCCCTTTAATGAATGCCATTAAGCAGGCATGGATGGACACTTACGTAAGTGAAGCAGGCCCCTTGTTTTTCAAAAACATTGCTCCTAAGTTTTTTATACTGGTAGGAAGCCCTGCATATAACGGGGATGGCAGTATAAAACTGGGTACAGCAGAAGGTGGCCGCAAAGTAGTACTGTACAACATCAACGATTTTAGAATCAAAGGAATGCCGGGATACAACCCGGATACTGATACTGCAAGCGTTACAGAAATGTTCCGCACCATCCAACACGAGTTTGCGCATATTCTCGATCAGAATGTAAGGGTTCCTATCAGCTTCAGCTCTGCAAGTGCTAACTCCTATACATCAGACTGGCTCAATGTAACAGCCGAAGATGCCCGAAATAATGGATTTATCACACCATATTCCAATTCAGGACGTGATGACGACTGGGCCGAAATGTTAGCGTTTCTTTTGGTAAATGGCCAGACATACTTTGATGCTTATGTTAACAGTATTGACCCGGCAAACGTTTCGGCTACTGGTGTTACAGGAGCACAGGCCATACAAAGGCTGCGTGATAAAGAAGCATCGGTGGTAACTTATTTTGACCAGGCCTGGGGTATTGATTTCCGTGTGTTACAGGCCAGGACAAGGGCTGCAATAAACTCTTTACTTTATTAATTTATAATTTTAAAACAGCATGAAAAATTATTTTATAGGTCTATGCGGATTGGTGCTTTTAGCTGTGTCGTCATGCAGAAAAGTTGATGACAGCAGTGTATTTGGACAATCCCCTGACCAGCGTATCAACGAAACCCTGGCTAAATACCAGGCGCAACTCAGCGGCGCCCAATACGGGTGGAAAGGCATTGTGGCCACCAATGAAGGCGGCAACTTTACTTTCTATTTTTCATTCAATGATTCAAACCGGGTAAAAATGTTATCCAGTTTTGATTCTACGAGTGCAACGGTATTGAAAGAAAGCAGTTTCAGGCTTAAGGCTTTGCAGCAACCGAGCCTGCTTTTTGATACCTACTCTTACATTCACCAGCTTGCTGACCCTAACCCTGCTGTAAATGGTGGTGAAGCTGGTGTTGGTTTAGGTTCTGATTTTGAATATTGGTTTAATGGCGCAGAAAGTTCCGCAGATACAATTGTGCTGATGGGAACCATCAATCGCACCAAAACAAAATTGATCAGGGCTACCCAACAGGAAAGAGATGATTTTCTGAATGGAGAACTTGCCGGCGGTTTAGCTATCAACAAG
>JAKQKY010000309.1 GCA_029560415.1 Bacteroidota bacterium
TTCGTAAAGAAAGGTTGCTGGAATTGGGCTTTTCGTTTATCTTTATCCTGTTCTGCTGAAAAAGTGAAATCACTTTTAACTGGCAACAATTTTATCATCAATTATCACCTATAAATTAAAGCATGGCAGACAACTGGAAAAAGAAAGAAAGGGAAACAAAAAAAACACAACAAAAGAAAAGTAAAGAAGAAAAAAAACTTCAACGCAAAGAAAACCGCAAAGAGGGTAATGACCTTGACAGCATGATGGCGTATATTGACGAAAACGGCAATCTTTCCTCCACACCTCCCGACCCATCCAAAAAGAGGATCAACAATGCAGAAGACATTGAGATCGGTGTGCCCAAACAAAGGGAATTAACAGCAGAGGAATTGATCAGAACGGGCAAAGTAACTTTCTTTAACACAGCTAAAGGCTTTGGTTTTATTAAGGATAATGAAACGGGTGAGAGTTTCTTTGTACATGTGAATTCATTGACACAAGCGGTTAGCGAAAATGATAAAGTAACTTTTGAAACAGGTAACGGACCTAAAGGACCGGTGGCATTAAATGTGAAGCTGGCTAAATAATAAATAGCCAGTAACTTAGACCTTCAAAAAGTTGACACGGAAGTACTGTATCAATCCATTCTACTTACATCATATTAACATACTAAATACCAACTTTGGGCTGCACAATGCAGCCCTTTTAAATTCTCCTGGTACATGCTCAGGTATGTTCTTTTTATTAGCCGTCATTGCAGGTTTGCTTTAAGGCTTTTGCAGTTATAAACACTTAAGATAACTTTCAAAAAATGGAAACGGAATTTCAACATTAAACTTTCAAAGCAGCATACAGTCAATTAGTTTTAATTTGAGAACTATATTTATACAAAACTAACTGCGAAATGGATAGAAGGGACTTCTTAACTGCCGTAAAAGCAAGGCAAAAAGATCATAATCCAGGAACATTCAGAACCTTATCCGGGGTTAGTTTATATGCTGGTGTGTGGGACACAGAAGCCATTATTCACCTGTTAAAACGCACTATGTTCGGTGCAAAAAAGGCTGATGTTGATTTTTTTAGAACAATGACCATGAGCCAGGCGGTTGACCATCTGCTGGATGTGTCTCCCGCACAAACAGAACCGGCACCACCCGTTAAAACATACAATGCTGCCATTGATCCCGGCATTCCTATTGGGCAAACCTGGGTGTATACAACCCAGGCAGACAGTAATGCACAAAGACGCAACTCTTTAAAAAACTGGTGGATCGGCCAAATGCTGAACCAGGAGAGAAATATCCTGGAAAAACTAACCCTGATGTGGCACAATCATTTTGTAATAGAAATGGATGCGGTGGGCAGCGGGATTTTCAGCTATCAAAACAATACCATCTTAAGAAAAAATGCACTGGGAAATTTCAAGCAGTTTGTAAAAGAGATCAGCATTGACACGGGCATGCTAAAGTATCTCAACAATTATCTTAATGTCAATACCGCACCTGATGAAAATTATGCCCGTGAGTTACAGGAGCTATTCACCATAGGAAAAGGTGCTGACAATGCATCAGCCCCCTTTACAGAAGAAGATGTAAAACAGGCTGCTAAAGTACTAACCGGATGGGGACTTGATATCAATGACAATACCTATTTATTCAGGGCAAACAGGCATGACAGTTCAAACAAACAATTTTCTGCCTTCTATAATAATACCGTGATTGCAGGCCGTACACTGGAAGATGGAAAACTTGAACTGGATGACCTGCTCACAATGATTTTCGCCAAAGAAGAAGTGTCATTACACATTTGCCGCAAAATTTACCGCTGGTTTGTGTACTACGAAATTGATGCTGCCACCGAGCAAAATGTAATTGCTCCGCTGGCACAAATATTCAGGAACAGCGGCAATGAAATAAAACCTGTACTGGCAGCGCTGTTAAAAAGTGAGCATTTTTTTGATGCAGTAAACAGGGGCTGTATGATAAAAAATCCTGTTGATATTACTGTAAGCCTTTGCAGGGAATTTAGTGTAGCCTTTCCTGTTATAACCGACTACACAGCGGGTTACAACATGTGGGAGAAGCTCGTGGCGAATTGCAGCAATATGCAGCAGGAACCCGGGCAACCACCTAACGTGGCCGGCTGGCCTGCCTACTACCAGGCACCGCAATACCAGCAGCTATGGATCAATGCTGATACACTGCCTAAAAGAAATATTTTTAGTGATACCATGATCACCACCGGCTTTACCAAGAGTGGTGTAACCATCATCATAGATACCACAGTATTTGCAGCCAGTATGCCGGCTCCGTCTAATCCCAACAGCCTGTTGCAGGATTCTTTGACCTACCTGTTAAGGATACCGTTATCACAACAATCAAGAGACCAGCTTAAAACTGATATACTGCTGGATGGCCAGGCGAATGATATTTATTGGACAACAGCATGGAATACATTTGTAAACAACCCAGGTGATACTGCCAATGCCAACAGCGTTAAAACAAAGCTGAAGGCCCTGTACCAGTACATTATGCAATTACCGGAATATCAATTATCATAACTTGTTAATCTCACCCGCATGAAGAGACGAAATTTTATAGGCAGGGCACTGGGTGCAACGGCAGCCACCACATTGCTGAATGGATTTTCATTGAAAGGTTTTGCCGCCAGCACTATGCTGCACCGGGTACTGGCCAGTGCGCCGCCAATGAACGATCATGTACTGGTGATCGTGAGATTAACAGGAGGCAATGACGGCTTAAATACCGTGGTGCCCATCGATGTATATGCCAACTATTATAATGCAAGAACAAATATTGCCATACCGGAAAACAGGATTTTACCACTTACCGGAGTCAGTACAATGGGGCTACACCCGTCTTTAACAGGAATGCAGACCATGTACAACGAAGGCAAGCTTGGTATCATACAGGCTGTTGGTTATCCTAACCCGAATTTCTCTCACTTCAGGGCAACTGATATCTGGATGAGTGGATCTGACAGCGATGAAATAGTTACATCGGGATGGGGCGGCAGGTATTTAGAATATGAATATGATGCTTTCCCCAACGGCTACCCTAACAGCTCTATGCCCGACCCATTGGCCATACAAATTGGCAGCAGTGCTTCTTTTGCCTTGCAGGGTGCTACAGTAAACATGGGCATGAGCATCAGCGACCCAACAAATTTTTATAACTTTTTAAATGGTGTGGAAGATCCCTTGCCGCCAGATAACGCTGGAAAAGAATTGTCCTACATTCGGTCAGTGGTAAAACAAACAAAGTTGTATTCCACTGTAATAAAAGATGCGGCATTAAATGTAACGCAACAAGGCCCCTACCCTGCCAATAACGCTGTAGCAGCCCAATTAAAAATTGTTGCCCGGCTTATTAAAGGGGGATTAAAAACAAGGATATACATGGTGGAGCATAAAGGATTTGATACCCATTCCCTTCAAACAGACCCCGCCGATACTACTATTGGCGATCATGCCAGTTTGCTGGCTGGGCTTAGCCAGGCTGTCAAAGCATTCCAGGATGATCTGCAATTTTTACAAATCGAAGACCGGGTTGTTGGTATGACCTTTTCTGAATTTGGACGCAGGATAAAAAGTAACAGCAGCGGCGGTACCGACCACGGAGCAGCAGCCCCCCTGTTTGTATTTGGCAAAAAAGTAAATGCTGCTGTATTGGGCACTACCGCAGCAATCCCGGCCAGTGTCACTACAAATGATAACATTGCCATGCAGTATGACTTTAGAAGTGTGTACGCTTCTTTGCTGGAACAATGGCTTTGTGTAAGGCCAACTGATATGGATGAGATTATGCTGCAAAACTTTCAAAGTCTTCCTATAATTGAATCAGGCAACTGCAATACCACCACTTATGTTTTTATTGGGAATGGCTATTGGTCAGATGCGGCCAACTGGAAAAACAATGCCATTCCGCCCACAGATATAACCGGCGATACAGAAATTATCATCGACCCTGTTGAAGGAGGTAAATGTATTTTAAATCAAAGCAGGAGCCAAAGAGTGGGGCCTGGTGCAAGGATCATTGTAAAGCCTGCAAAAGAATTTGTAACAGAAGGGGATTTAACACAGGTGTTGTAAACCTTTTTGTTGTGCAAAGGCAAAAAAAGCCTGGATACGCACTGCAAATACAATTTTACTTAAAATAGCCATTACACTGCAAGTGCATTGTGCCGGAGCCAGCTAAAAACAGTCAATTCACTCTGTATGGTTAAAGGCAGTCCATTGTGAATCAGTCTTTCTACTTCCTTCGCTTCCTTTAAAGAAAAATTTTCTGACAAAGCTGCCAGGCAGTTGATCAAAAATAATACCTGGAATCCATTCCAGCGGTCAAACAGGCGGCGGGTGGGAGAACCACTAAACAGGATACTTTTATAATTGGTCGACCATTCATATTTCCCCGAAAGGTCTTCTTTACTAAGCAACATAATAATATTTTTTAACCGAAGTGAAAGCTGGTAAAAATTTGATTTCAGATACAACCCAGCAGATTAATTGCAGTGTTCTTAAAGGTAAGCTTTTAAACCGGTTAAACCTACCACTTTTTTAATACTATCGTATGAAATAATATACCAGACATTTGCCGGATGTTACAATCAATCGCCGTTATTGAAGATGATGAAAAGATAAGAACACACCTGGTGCATCAAATGCGTTTGCATATGGAGGTGGACAATATTGTGGAATTCAGCAATGGAGACGTGGCGATCAAAGCACTTTCTGCCAACCCGGTGGAGATCGCCATGTTTGACATACAACTGGAAGGAACGGATGGCATTGAATGTATCAGGAAATTAAAACTGGTGCATCCCCGAATGCAGTGCATGGTGCTCACCGTATATGATAATGCAGACATTGTTTTTAAAGCCCTGAGGGCCGGTGCCAGCAGCTATATGTTAAAAAGCACTCCTGCAGAAAGGATCATTGAAGCCGTTCACGAATTGTACAGCGGCGGCTCCCCCATTAGCAGCGATATTGCCAGGAAAATAATTGATGCCTTTAAAGTGAAAGAAAACAGCAATGATTTTTTTCAGCACCTTAGCAAGAGGGAACAGGAAATGCTGGAACAACTGTCTCATGGCTTTCGTTACAAAGAAATTGCCACCAATCTTTTTATCAGCACAGAAACCGTCCGTACCCATATCCGCAATATCTACGAAAAGTTACAGGTAAACTCCCGTGTGGAAGCATTGAGGAAGACGGGTCTTTTGTGAGCAATGGGCATTGAGCAAAAAAGCAAAGAAGCAGGGAGGCAAAAAAGTTAAGATGCAAGCAGGCAAATAAGACAGCAGGCAACAATAGGCTACTCACCATTCCTCATTCACTATTCATCATTCACTATTTACTATTCACCATTCACAACTCACCTTTCACCCTTCACCCTTCACCCTTCGCTATTCACCCCCTACTACTTTAATCACACTCTTTCCTCTTACTGATACGCTTAGCTTGCACCAGGTTCACTGTTAAATTATTAAACCACTAAACAAGCAGTTATGAAAAAAATTATTGTATTTATTTTCTCCGCCATTATTCTTCAGTCTGCCATGGCGCAATCAGAAAAAAGCAGCGGGCAAACATTTAAAAAATTCAAAGTTGATATCAGTCTTGGTTTTGCAAAGCCACAAAGCGGCGATACAAAAGCCGGAGTGATTTTCGCCATTGAACCAAAGTATGCTGTACTGGATCAGCTGTCTGTAGGCTTACGCCTGGAAGGTGCCGGATTAGCGAGTATAGATGCAAATGGAGAAAAAGGAAAAGTCAGGGTGCTGGGTTCTTATGTAGGCACGGGCGACTATTATTTTACCAACAACAGGTTCAGGCCTTTTGCAGGAGCCGGCGGTGGGATCTTTACCATGGCCAGCGTTGATATCGAAGACAGCAATGAGACCATTCCCACTTCTTCCACTTTTGGTTTCCTGGTACGGACAGGTTTTGAATACGGTCATCTGCGCCTTGGGCTGGAGTATAACATACTAAAAGAAAAAGCCGGCTACTTTGGTGTTAAGCTGGGCGCTTGTATTGGTGGCGGAAGAAATTAAATCAATTACTCATTGCAACTCAAATATTTTAAAATGAAAAATATACTATTCTTATCTGCCGTTACTTTTTTTGCCTGCTCTTGCAAAAAAAACGAAGGTACAGTACCCCCTGCTTCAGATGATTTCAATACCGGTACCACATGGGTGTACAAATACACCAATTACGATGCTGCCGGTGCAATTATATCATCGGCAAACATGACGCTTTCCATCACAGGCCAGCAAATCGTTGCTGGTGATACTTGGTGGGTGGCTTCCAGTGCAGGCGCACCAACTTTTATCAGGAAAACAAGCGCAGGCTATCACACTATTCAAAACAACGTTTCACAATTGCAATTTAAACTGCCTGCCGCAGTGAACGATACCTGGCGGGTAACCTATAGCAATGCTGCAGGTGACTACGGCGATTATAAAGTATTGGCGCTTAATGAAAATGTAACAGTGCCCATGGGCACCATTGCCTGCTATTTCGCAGAGGCTTATGACAGTAACAGCCTGGAAGATAAGGTTTGGTATAATGATGCCAACTTATTGGTAAAGCAGGAACAATATGATGATGACGGAAGCGGAACAATGTACAAAGATTTTTCACTGGAATTAGTAAGCTTTATACCCTGACCTATTCCACACAGCTTTTTCAAAGCCTGTTACAATACACTTGTGCAGGTGTTTAAACCTTCCATTTAATTTAACAAAATCAATATGAAACAAATCATCCTGCTGTTGGTGGCATTTTGCTTTAACCACAGTATTTCAAATGCACAGGAAAAGATCCAGGAACTTTCAAAAAAGGCTTCTAAAGGATTTATAGCAGAATCTGACAACAGCACCGGCAACTACCTTATCACCTACAAAATTGGTGGAGATAGAAAAAAGAATGAAATATTTTACGAAACCTACCTTTTTGATAAGGACCTTCAGTTTGTAAAGCAGGAAGAGATAGCAGAACCCAAACTGACCTCTGAATCCATGCCGGACAAAACCAAAACAAGATTTGGCGCCTACGTAGGTGGCTGCAGTTCTTTTGATGTGCTGAGTATGAAATTAAAATTGAAATCATCCACTATCAACACCAAATGGGACTACAAAAAACAGCGGTATGTGTTTGACAAAACCATTAAGTCAGAAATGATCAAGGCAAAAAATGACCATGGAAAATACTATGGATATGCTTCATACAACAACAGTGATGCTGATGCACTCTTTGTAATTGCAGCTACCGAAGGTAAAAAAGACAGGAATGACTTTTTTATTTTGACAGTAAACAGCGAGCTGGAAATTATCGAAAAACCTGTAGATATCAGCGGCTCTCAATCACTGGTGTATACCAGCCAGTTTGAAAACGGTGATGTGGTGATGATCTTTGCTCCCAAAAAAAATGAAGCGGACAAATCAGCGTATACCTACCTGCTGTATACCGGTAATGGCGAATTAAAGAACAAAGTAAATTTTAAAAGTCCGTCTAATAATTTGCTCATCACCAATGTAAGGGAGGTATTTGGTTCAGTTTATTTTTGCGGCACGTCCACCAAATCAACCGACAGCTATGACGAGGTATTTGAAGACTACACCGCAGAGATAAGCAACCCTTGCTACAAAACAGCGGAGAATTATAAAGATGAAAAATGGTTGAAAAAAGCAGATGACAAAATGGACAATTTTCACCTGCTGAAGTTTACCGGCAACCAGCTTGTATTTGCAACCACCACTCCCGTGAATGATTTTAAATCTAAATTTAAAACAGCTCCTGCCGACAAAGGTGCAGACCCATATAAAGGGAAAAACTTCCAGGTGAATAATTTCTTTGTAACAGCCGATGAAGAATACTTTGTTGCCGGGCAAATTATGAGCAAGGTAAACCTTGGGTTGGGTAATCCTGTAAAATCTTATGAAGATATTATATGCTTTCATTTTGACAAAGCAGGCCAGTTTAAAACACAGTACGGCACACAAAAAATGAACACAGAGAAAAAGAGTGAGATCTTCCCGGTAGGCCAGTACTTTGTTCCATCAAAGGATGGAAAAAGTATTTACTGGACGGTGCTGGAAGTAAAAGGCTTTAAAGGCTATGATGGTTTTTTGAATGCCTATTATGATGTTGTCAGCTACTATGGCAGATATTTCCCCCGTATAGCAAAGATCGATCTGCAAACCAACAGCATCAGTAACTTCACAGTACTGGGCAAGGAAAGGTTTTTTGTAAACCACTCAACACTCCCGGCACTGAATTACAAGGAAAGCAGTATCACGTTTATTGGTAACGATGAGGACTATAAAAAATTATGGCTGGCAAAATATGTGTTTGAATAGTGAGAACATAGCCAAGTATTTTCAAGTATACTATAAAAGATGTAGATAACAGCCGGTGCAATATTGCACCGGCTGTTCAATTAAAATAGTTCAGGCGGTTATTAAAGGTTACTTTACCCTTTCAACCACATATCCATGCAAGCCATTCTTCATATTGTACTGTGTACAATATTATTCCAGTATCCATTTTTAGCAACAGCACAACAGGACAGCACACTTACCAGCAAAGCGGTGGCACTCTATAATAAAGGTGAATATGAACTGTCACTGCCGGTATTTGAACAAAGCCTGGCATCAGCAAAGCAATCCGGCGACAGGCCTTCTCAAATCGTTATACTGGACTATATCGGCCACATTTATTCGCAAACCGGCAAAATTGCTTACGCACTTCAGTACTACCAGCAGTCAGCAACCATCGCAGATAATACCGGCAATCAAAAAGCAGCTGCCCGGGCATTGATCAATATCGGGGCTTTGTATGAAGAGCAAAAAGATTATAAAAAAGCCCTGGACAATTACAGTAAAGCAGAAAGCATTGCCGTTGTAATGAATGATTCTTCCGTAATTGCAGACTGTGCCAATAACAAAGGTGTGGTGTATGAGCAATACCTCAATAAATACCCGGAAGCTATTGCGGAATACAGGAAGGCGCTTGGTATCTATTCAAAAATGAGAGATCAGCCGCACCTTGGCATTACTTACAATAACCTGGGGATCGTATACAAATACCTGGGCAGTTATGACAAGGCAATTGAATATTATAAAAAGTCAATGCAAATAGGCGAATCAACAGGCAATCAATTTTTAATAGCAGCCAACTTGACGAATGTAGGAAACGTGTATGCCATGCAAAAAAAATACACAGAGGCTGTAAAGTACAATACAAAAGGACTGGAAACAGCCTTGAAAATAAAAGCCATGAATGTAGCAGTGGAAGCAGCCGGCAGCCTTGCTGAAGATTATGCCGGCATGGGGAATTTTGAAAAAGCGTACGAATGGAAAACAATATTTTCTCAATACAGCGATAGTCTTTTCAATTCAGAAAGAACAAAGGAAGTGGCAGCACTGGAGAGCAGGTACCAAACAGCAAAAAAAGAAAAAGAAATAATTGTTTTAAAAGACCAGCAGCAGATAAACGAATTGAGTATTTCAAAGCAGTCAATACTATTACAAAAAAGAAACTACCAGTTTGCCGCAATTGGCGGAGCGCTGGTGCTGCTGGGTATTATTGCATTCCTGCTGTACAACCGCCAGCAACTTAAACAAAAACAACAGCGGGAAAATGCTATTGCAGCAGCTGAAAATAAAGAACGCCGGCGCATCAGCCGTGAAATGCACGATGATATTGGTGCCGGTCTTACACAGATAACGCTGATGAGTGAACATGCACAAACACAACAGCAGCCAACTTACCTTTCTGATCTTGCCGCCATTGCAGGTACCAGCCGCAAACTCATCAGCAATATGGGTGAAATAATCTGGAGCCTCAATCCGGAAAACAGCACCACGGGCATGTTGTTTTCTTATTTAAGGGAACAACTCAATAACCTGCTGGAGTATTCGGGAATCCAGTACAAGATCAAATTTCCAGATACAGGGCTCGACTTAAAACTGGGCAATGAACAAAAAAGAAATATCCTGCTGGCCACTAAGGAAATTGTACACAATGCAGTAAAGTACAGCCATGCCAGTAATATCAATATTAATGCAGAGTATAGTAACAGGAGGCTCACTTTTACTGTTGAAGACGATGGTTGTGGCTTTGATGCAACAATGACCCACAGCGGCAATGGCATTAAAAATATAAAGCAAAGAATACAGGAGATAGATGGGATCCTTCTCATCCAAACCAGTTCTGGAAAAGGTTCATCCTTTACATACGAACTGCCAGTATGAACCTGTCACAAAAATTACTAAAACAATTCTATTTTTCTCCGAAGTGCTGAACTTTACAAAAGGAATGCATACAGTCAGCTTTGTTACATTGTGGGAAAAAGAATTCTACAGTATGTAAAAATCACCGCATTTTTGTTTAACCATTCAGCCCAAAACAGCATTTTTACTTAAAATTTTTATTGATAAATAACGGCACAATTTTCATCAAAATGCTTATTGGTTATGGTGCCGGACCTAAAACCACCTTAAAATTCTTAATCAATCCGGCATTTACCAATACAACTTCCCAAGCGATGAATACTGCGACCCATATAAGTAACCTCAGCTTAAACGGCAAAAATTTCTCACCGGTATCTTTTACAGTGAACAGCAAGATGCTAAAGTTTTCTGAAGAGCAAATCGTGGCGGGTTTACAACAACGCAAAGAGCATGTATTTTCGTATTTGTATGATAACT
>JAKQKY010000112.1 GCA_029560415.1 Bacteroidota bacterium
ATTGCTATAAAAGTAAATAGCTGTTTCATCTTTCTATAAGTTTAATGATTACACAGGCGGCAGACGGGATCACTGCATAGCAAAAGACATATTTGCGATCCGCACTTCATCATCATTGCCTGTTTTGATTTTTGTTTTTCTTTCCAGTACCCTTTTTACTCTTTTAAAAAAACCACCCAGCTTTGTTTTTCTTGGCTTGTCTTCTTCTGGATCAAAAACGAATGTTTCATTATCACCGGTGTCGTTTTTGACAGAAGTATTGATGGCGATTGTATTTTTAACTGCAGAAGAGTTATCAATGATACCTTCGGTTATGTTGCTTTTTGTTTCAGGTTGTACGGCTACATATATTTCTTTGTTACGTTCCTCCTTGTTAATTGTTTCTAAAAGCAGTCTGTCATTTTCTTTTTCCTTCTCTTCTATACCTGCTGTAGGGTTGGTATTATCCCGCTGAACAGGCTTTTCTTTTGGTTGTACTAGGTTATTTTTAACTGCAGGCTGCTTTGTATTTGCAACATCATTGACTGCATTTTCTGTTTTCGCATTTACCGTGTTTACAATGCCGGCCATTTGATCAGCCGCAACTGTTTGGCTGCTGTCTTCATCGGCTGATCCTGTTTTTGCAGCATTGCCCGTTTGGCTTTTCGCCTCTACCCCCGCTGTTTTACCAACAGTTCCTTCCTGATTTGCAGTATTCAAATAACTAACCGTGCCCCATAGGCCAAAACCGATCAGCATGGCAGCAGCGGCGATACGCCACCATTTGATGGCTACTACTTTTCCTTCTTCTTTTTTATACAACAATGGCTTGTGGTTAAAAATAATGTTATCCGCCACCGCCAATTTTGTTTGCTGTAATATTTCCCATTCCTTTTTAACTGCGTTATTATATTGTATCAACGAAAGCACCGCTGCTTTTTCTTTACCCTTCAATTCATTATCCAGCAACAGCAATAACTTTTCTTCTGTGGCGGTATTAATGGTCTCCGGTTTTAACAACCCGGCTTTACCAGGAAAATCAACCTCCATTGGCTTTACCACACTCTGTTGCAGCATCAGCAGTTCTTCCTGCAGATCAGGATTGGCGGCCACAAAAGTGTCCACCATATTTCTTTCTGCCACAGACAATTCATTATCTGTGTACAGTAAAAAATACTCCTCGTAATTATTTCTATTGATATTCATTTTATTTTATTATTGACAATTCACAATTGCCCATTCACCTAAATGATATTCTCCGGTTTCACTATAAACTCCCTCAACTGCAGCCTGGCTCTGTGCAAATACACTTTTACCTGGCTTTCGTTCAACCCTGTTATTTTTCCTATTTCCTCGTAACTGTACCCTTCATAATCTTTCAGCATCACCAGGCTCCGTTGCGTTTCGTTCAGCCTTTCCAGCGCCGCATGGAGTATCTTCTTGGAATCGTGCTGTTGCTGGCTGGTGGTTTTTACATTTTCATTAAACTCGTCTTTTAAAACCATTCTTTTGTGTTTCCTGATGTGATCGATCATCTGGTTGTAGGCAACGGTAAATAAAAAACTCTTACATTTCTCATTGTCTACCTGCTCCCTGTTTCTCCATAATTTTTCAAAGGCCCCCTGCACCACATCCTTTGCGTCCTCTTCATGCCTGAGGTTTTTCAGGATAAAGCGGTACACATTGTCTGCGTACAGGTTCACACATTGGTTATACTCTCTTTCTGTCATACAGTAGGTCTGGCAAATATTGTTTTACATGGCTATACTGCCAGTAATACGACGCCGGGTGAAAAAAGTTACAGCAAAAGTAAAATAATAAACAGTCCGGCTATCCCTGGTTTGGGAACATAGCGGGGGAAATGATATTCCAGGGAAGGGGCGATGGCACTTTCTTATTGCAGGGTCCGGCATCACATTTAGAAGGCTTGTCTACAGTGGGTATGGCAGCAGTGCTGTACGTAGTAAACAACAAAAGGCCAACAGAGATGACCATTAGCACCAGCAGCAGTATGGCGGAACGTTTTTTCATGTAGTGATGGTAAAACGAATGTAGGGGTTAAATGTTACAGGCGGCAGCAACAAATGTTAAAATTTAATGACTTATACATATAAAACTGGGCGTTGGCTGCCTACATTTGTACTATTGAAAGCTACATATGAACAACCATTTTGTACAACGCATTGCCACCGAACTACAGGAAATAGACAGTGCCGGCTTAACCAAAAAAGAACGGATCATCGAAAGTGCGCAAGGCCCCGAGATAACCGTGAATGGCAAACAGGTATTGAACTTTTGCGCCAATAACTATCTCGGCCTGTCGACTCACCCCAAAGTGCTGGAAGCCGCCAAAAAATACATTGACCACCGGGGCTATGGTATGAGCAGTGTGCGCTTCATTTGCGGCACGCAGGATATTCATAAAGAACTGGAGAAAAAGATCGCTGACTTTTTGGGCACAGAAGATACCATTTTATATGCCGCAGCTTTTGATGCCAATGGTGGTGTGTTTGAACCATTGTTCAACGAACAGGATGCTATCATCAGTGATGCACTCAACCATGCCAGTATCATTGACGGCGTACGTTTGTGCAAAGCGCAGCGCTACCGCTATGAGCACAATAATATGGCCGACCTGGAAGCCAAGCTGAAAGAAAGCGCTCATTTACGCAGCCGTATCATTGTTACCGATGGCAGCTTTAGCATGGATGGCACCATTGCGCAACTGGATAAAATTTGTGACCTGGCAGATCAATACGATGCCATTGTAATGATCGATGAATGTCATTCCTCCGGCTTTTTGGGAAAAACAGGAAGAGGCACACATGAATACCGCGGCGTAATGGGCAGGATCGATATCATCACCGGCACATTGGGCAAAGCACTGGGTGGCGCCAGCGGCGGTTTTACTTCAGGCCGCAAAGAAATTATTGAGATGCTGCGCCAGAGAAGCAGGCCCTATCTTTTTAGCAATACGGTAGCGCCCAGTATTGTGGGTGCCAGCATTGCCGTATTGGATATGCTGAGTGAAACAACTTCCTTACGGGATAAACTGGAAACCAACACAACATATTTCCGTACCAAAATGACCGAAGCCGGCTTTGATATTAAACCAGGCGAACATCCCATTGTTCCTATTATGCTATACGATGCCGTTATTGCACAAAACTTTGCAGCCAAATTGCTGGAAGAGGGCATTTATGTTATTGGCTTCTTCTTTCCCGTGGTGGCCAAGGGCCAGGCGAGGATAAGGGTACAATTAAGTGCCGCACATGAAATGCAGCATTTGGATAAAGCCATTGCAGCATTTACAAAAATTGGTAAGGAGCTGGGAGTACTGAAATAAGTTTTGCTATCCATTTCGCTGGGTAGTTATCTAACAGCTCCTGATGCTGACAATACCATTATTAATACGTATAAAGTTGAAGCAGCTGTATGGGAAATCTGTGTTTACTGATGTAAAATGATACAGGTTGTCACCAGCCAGTAACTCATCCCCGCCATTGAGTAAATCTAATGTAACATTAAAACAGAACTGTTATCTTTATTCTTATAAATGATAATATGTTATTGACATCACTGTTTACCCTGCTCAATTTTTGTTTTGTTAGTAATAAATAATGCCAGGTTAACCGGATTTTTACCGTCTCAAATAATAAAACCAATGCCAACTGCCAACCTATCCAAAGCAGCATTGCTGATGCTGTGTATTGTTGCTGTTTCTCTTATTAGCTGGGAATATATGTGGCGCCATAAAGGTTACGACCGTGGCTATAATGACGATGTGGGCTTATGGCGAAAAAACAGGCTAAAGGTTTACCAGACACAGGACCAGGCTACCGTCTTCATTGGATCTTCCCGGATAAAATTTGACCTCGACATACCCACCTGGGAAAAAACCACGGGTGAAAAAGCAGTGCAGTTGGCGCTGCATGGTTCTAATCCAAGGCCTGCATTGGTTGACCTGGGCAATGATGAAAATTTTAAAGGCAAGCTGGTTATTGATATCACCGAAGGTTTATTCTTTGGCACCTGGCCAGAAGTTGAAATGAGCCAACGGGTGAAATACCGGCAGGATGCCACACCTGCCCAAAAGGCCGGTGACCAGATCAATTTTGCATTGGAACATCAACTCACTTTTTTAGATAAAGAACTGTTTTCACTGAATGCCATGCTAACGGACCTGCGTATCCCAAACAGAAAAGGGGTAAGGGGCGATGTGATCTTTCCTCCCAAATTCAGCTATGTAACATTTGACCGGCAGGAAATAATGACCGATGCGTTTGCCAGTGACACGGCCATGCAACGATGGCAAACGGATATCTGGACCATGTTTGGTGCCTTGTCTGATGAACCGGGTGTGGGCGGTGATACCCTGCAAAAAATACTGGATGAGGTAAAAACAGCTGTATCAAAAATCATTGCAAGGGGCGGCAAAGTGATCTTTTTGAGAACGCCTTCCAGCGGAGGATACTGGGACCATGAGCCCATACAATTTCCAAGAGAGAAATATTACGACAGGCTTTTAAGCACAACGGGCTGCAAGGGCATCCATTTTAAAGACTATCCGGATATGGCCAATTTTGTTTGTCCTGACTGGTCGCACCTGACCAAAGAAGATGCAATAGTATATACGCAAGCTTTAATAAGAGCGCTGCAGCAACAAAACTGGTTCACCAATCCCCGGTAATTTACCTCCAAGCTACTATTACAAATGGTTTTCAACTCCTATACATTTATTGTATTTTTTATCATCATCCTTGTCCTGCACAACCTGCCGTTTACCTGGAAGATGAAAAAGATCAACCTGCTGCTGGCCAGTTATATTTTTTATGCCGCCTGGAA
>JAKQKY010000128.1 GCA_029560415.1 Bacteroidota bacterium
GAGATCAATAAATCATTAACATTTTCGGGAGTAAAATCAAATGAATATAAAAAAAGACCAGCGATAAGAATAACGCTGGTTCAAGCATGATTAAAACTGCTATTTGCTTAAGGAAAATTTCGACACTATTTAATTGCGATGCAAAAATTCATTTTTTAAATGATCGATTGATGAAGAGAACGTTACCAAAAGATTAATTATAAAAAACGGCAACCAAATTGGTTGCCGTTCGTAAAAATATGGGAAATGAAAATGATTAGAACTTGGTCCATGTTTTCCACCAGGTATCACCAGGAGCGCAGGCTCCTTTATAGGCTACAGCTGTAAAACCTGTTGTAAGTTTTGGATGAGAAAAACTGGCGCCTGTTGCTGCTGCCGAGCTACCACTTGGATTAAAATCGGGGCTGTTATAATTAAAAGCATCAACCAACCCAACTTCACTATTGTTGGTAAGGATACTGTTTGCATAAGCAGGTGTATTGTACCATAACGTGATGGTAGCAGTAGTGTTTGGCGTTAACGGAACGTTGGTATTGGAACCCAGGCTGTATAACACTGGCACCGGGCAACCTGCGATGATATTGTTTTGTGCAAACAATGAACCAGGAATATTATTATCTGTAGGTACTCCTTTCTGTGCATCAATGAATAAGCCATTCGGGTAGCCCATGATGATAGAATTGAACAACGACATACTTGAATTTCTCCTGATCTGTGCACCCCATACATACAAATTGTTTCCTGTATTTGAAAGGGTTGCTTTTGGTCCCATAACAGTCATGTTTGAAAACACAACACTGGTTTGCGGCAACAAAGCACTTCCATTGGCATCATTATCACTCTCAAATGCTTCGCTCTTTGAAATATCTGCAACAGCAGAATCCCTGATCGAAATACCAAATTGTACTTTTCCACTGTAACCATTATCAGTATCGAAGTCGTCATCCAGTGTTTTGTAAGAAATCAGGTGAGTACAATTCACTGTACCGCCAAACCACTCGAAAGAATCATCATTGGCGTAAGATACCTGCACATTGTCTACAATGGTATTGCTGCCAACACCACCAAACGTAAGACCATTGATCTCTTTATCGGGTAAGAAAGCGAAGCCAGCATATTCTATCCTAACGAACCTTAATACACCACTGTTGTCAGCTGGGTTTTGTGCCTGTGTAGATGGTGTTCCATATAAACCCAAGCCATCACTGTTATTAATTCCACCTTCAATTTCACCGATGCCCTGTACTCCGTTGAACGATGCATTGGTTGGTGCATTTCCTAAAATAACCAGGCCAGCCCAGTCACCACGTTGAGGGGTAGCCGCTTCTGATGTGAACACGATTGGTTTATCCACTGTGCCATCTGCAATGATCTTGCAGCTACGGGTAATGATGAGCCCACCTTTGCTGCCCGTTTCGCCTACGATCTTTGTTCCTGGTTCAATGGTGAGAATAGCGCCATTGGTTACATAAACCAGGCCGCGTAATTTATACGTGTATGCAGCTTTCAAAGTACGGTTGGCCGTGATACGTCCTTCAAGGATCGTATTTTCATTGTTATTGTCTACCGGCCCGGTAACCGTGGTGCTGCCATCTACTTCAATTTTACGGCAACCCATTGATGCGGCTGCAATTAAAAGTGTGAAGAGAACTAATTTTTTCATGATTGTCTGTTTTTTTTTATAAGTTTTTATCTGCCTGTATGTTTAGAAATTATATCCGAATGAAATACTTACGTTGCTGCCATATTTCCTGTTGATGGCAAACTTGTCACTTGATGCATTGTACTTTTTATTCTTATCTACATCCCAATAAAAAATGGCTCGCTTATTAAAGATGTCCGAAATATTCAATTTCACTTCGCCTTTTGATTTGAGGACTTTCTTGGCTACCTGGAAATCCATCACCGGTCGTGGATTTTCCCAGATAGGTGGTTGATCCAATCCGCCACCTACATAAGCGATCCTTCTGCCGATCTGGTTAAAAAGCAATGTTGTATTGATACCATATTTCTCCAGGTCGTATTGTATACCAAGGTTCAGGAGGTATGGGCTTTGTCCCTGCATTGGCCTGGATTCAACTTCCCCGCCTTTATAATTAACACGATTATATATATATGATAAGTTGCCTTGTACCGTGAAATTTTTAAGAGAAGGTTTGAAGTCAAGCTTTTTTCTGAATTCAAATTCAGCACCAAAACTGTTGGCCTCATCTGCATTCAGGAAATTATACGTACTTGATCCACCAGAACCAGGGTTGAAAAAGGCTTCAATTGGATTTTTAAAGTATTTGTAAAACACGCCCATGGTAAATAACTCTCCACCTCTTGGATATAATTCATACCGCAGATCGAAATTGGAAACTTTCGTTCTTACGAGACCGGTGAATCCTGCGATGGTGGCACCGAGGTCGAAATCATAAAACTGGAACGTACTCAATTCCCTGAATTCGGGCCTGATAACAGTTTGAGAAGCAGATATCCTGAGATTTGTTTTTGGATTTACTTTATAAGTAAGATTTAACCCTGGGAGGAAATCTGTTTTCTTATTATAAACATGACGGGGATCTTTTTGCTTCAGGCTGCCGATCACCTGGTCAAAATGCTCTACCCGCACACCCCAAACTGCCCTGAATTTTTCGGTTACCTGGTTATCGAACTGCAGGAAGCCGGCATTCAAAATGGAATTGGCAATATAACGGTAACTATCACCCGCTAATTCGTTAAACGCAAATTTATTATCGGTTCCATTTCCGAAATTTTCTGCTGAAAAAATCTGGCTTTCGGGCAGGGTAAGCAGTGGATCGTTACCTGTTGGCAGGTAGATGGCAAATGGCCTTGAATCGAACAGCCTGTCTTTCACCTGGAAGAAGTATCCGCCTTTAACCGTTTGCGTTAGTTGTTTGATCTGAAAATTCTTACTAATCTCTCCTCCTGCTGTATAAATATAATCGTTCAGGAAACCGTAGTACCGGCTGCCACTTTTTTGTGATGAATTTGACTGGCCAATGGTAGCCAGGTAAGGATTGTTGGGATCGCTGTCACGTTGATAATATTGCAGGCGGCGTTGATCAGGAATATATTGATCCAGGATATTGAAGCTTCCAAACCAATGAAGTGCTGCTTTGTATTTTTTGAAACTATGATCGCCAGATACCTGCGTATTGAAAAATGTATTTGCTTTAAAGGCTAATTCAGTAGCACGAATATTATCTCCCGCAAGGCTTGATGAACCATCAAACTCTTTACCTGTGCGAAGCGTGGTATAATTGGTTGTATTTACATTGAGCATGTTTTTAAAAGAAACTTTGTGATTGCTGCCCAATTGTAAGGTGATATTTGCCAATGCACCCGCAAGAACATCTTTGCTGTATTTATTATTAAAATAATTAAAACTAAGGTTAGGCACATTGCCTTCAAATGTGTTTACCTGGTTTTCAAATTCAGTTCTTTT
>JAKQKY010000132.1 GCA_029560415.1 Bacteroidota bacterium
ACAATTACATCTGCATTGGGTAGGGGTACTGTATTGCCTTCCCAACTGGCCGGGTTGCTCCAGTTGCCGGCTGCAATGCTGCGGTAAGCGTTTACAGCAATTGTATACAGTGTATTGTCTTTAACGATATACCAGGCATTCTCCTTGTAAGATGCAGGAGAAAGAGCGGTTCCTATTTCTTTTGGGTTTATACTGTCTTTTTTAAGATAGTAGCATTTATTGCTGTTATTAAACAGGATATCTCCTTCAGCGTTTAATCCAATCACATAGCTATCGGTTCCAAAGAAAGTTCTTTGAACGCTGTTTCCGGTGCTGTCTCTCAGCCATATTTGTTTTTGGTTGGTAGTGCCCGATTTTGGAAAGGCAATGTATGTACCCGCAATTCTATAAGGAGCGCTGGTGCTGCTGTTAAACTGGCTCAGTATGGTGTTATTGATGCCATTATTAAAATAGATCGATGATGAGGTTGGGTTTTCTACTCTTGCTATAGAATATATTACGGTATCGCCGTATAGCAGTGAACCACCAAATACGTAAGGCGGATTGGCTGAAGCAATATAATTTGAACCTCCATTCACTTTATACCTGCCCATAGCAGAATAATCCCCATTATAAAAAATAACGCTACCCCTGGGATCAACTTTGGTAGCATCCGTTTGCGGGAGATCATAATTATGATTGATCTCTATATTTGTCCTGGTTCCCAGGTCTCTTCGATAAAGGGCGTAACCAGAGCCACCAAAAATAGTATCGTACCAAATGGCTTTATAGGTTGCATACGGACCTCCATAGCCTGAATAGGAGTGCGTTAGCAAAACCCCATTTGTCCATTCGTAGCCATTCCATATAGCACCGTAAGGTGTAAGCTGGGCGGCAGGAATAGTAGTGCCCAAATAGGAAGGTATAGCATAACCAGGTATAGCAGATGATGTTTGAAAGCCACTATCAACAATATAAAATAACCTGTTTTTTGATTCCAATATTTTATTGTAATTGTAGTCTAGTATTTTTCCGCCGGTATACACCGGCGTTAAATATGGATAACTATGATAATTGTCTGCCAGGATATTGCTGTTGACACTACTTGACTGTCCCCATTTATCCATTACGGTTAGGGCCACATTTCCGGTGCCGTTTAAGGAATTGCTCAACATTATGGTTGTGTCAATGTCTGCGAATACAGCAGTGTAAGTAAAAACAGTGTTTGAATTTATGGCTACCCTTACGGTGGACGTACAGGTGTCAAAACCTGTATGGCTTGTTTTTATGCGAAGTGAAGGCCATATATCTGTTCCGGGTACAGGAGATATAATTGTAGCGATGGGAGGGTTGATGTATTTATAATTAACAGAGTCGCTTTGTTCATTGCCCAGCACATCCCGGCAGGTTACTCGTAAAGTATACGTGTTGCCTTGTATAAGACCGGCAATATTAATGGAGCCATTAAAATTAAAATATCCTCCGGCGTTTCCTGCATTGCTGAGGGTATCCATCCGGCCTTCGGTAACAGCCGTTATTCGTAACAGTTCGTAGGTGGAAGTGTAGTATCTCACATTGATATTTAGTACACTGTCAGATGCACTGTTTGCAACTGGTGATGCAATGGTAAAAGTGAAACTTTGGGCGGTGGCTTTGTGAGCGGCACATCCAATAGTAATGGTGAAAAGGAAAGCCAGGAGCTTGGTCATAGCAGGTTAATTAGGAGTATGAATGTACATTTTTTTATCAAGTGTAAAGAATATATAATTCACCCATCCCCGAATCACCCAATCTCCAAATCATCAAATCAAACCATCATCAAATCGTTTCATCATCAAATCACCCCATTTCCCAATCACCAAATCATTAATCATCAAATCGCTTTATCATCAAATTGGCTCATTTCCAAATCATCAAATTTCTTTATTTTTGCGCCATGACAATTGAAAATTTAAAAGCTATAAGAGACCGTGTTCTTGTCTTGAGGAGGTTTCTTTGACGTCGCTAACAGACAAAATAAAATAGCAGAATCCAAACAGCTTTCGCTCAGTCCCGGTTTTTGGGACGATAACGAGCGGGCTACTTCCATTTTAAAAGAAATTAAAGCCAACGAGTATTGGGTGGCACTTTTTGACGCTACGGATACCGCCGTGGAGGACTTTGCCATTCTCTTTGAGTTTTGGAAAGGCGGCGATGCCACCGAAGAAGAAACCAAGGAGGCGTACGACAAAGCCCTCCAACTGGTGGAGGATGCCGAATTTAAAAGTACGCTCAACCAGCCCGAAGATGAATTGCCTGCTGTGCTGCAGATCAACTCCGGCGCAGGTGGTACCGAAAGCCAGGACTGGGCACAGATCCTCAGCCGGATGTACCGCATGTATGGTGAAAAGCAGGGCTGGAGTATTAAGGAACTCGACTGGCAGGATGGGGATGGTGCAGGTATCAAAACCTGTACGTTTGAATTTGAAGGCCCCTTTGCTTATGGTTTTTTAAAAGCCGAAAGCGGGGTACACCGCCTGGTGCGTATCTCTCCATTCGACAGCAATGCCCGCAGACATACTTCCTTTGCTTCGGTGAATGTGTACCCGCTGGTGGATGATACCATCAAGATAGACATTAACCCGGCAGATGTAAAGATGGAAACCTCCCGTAGTGGTGGCGCCGGCGGACAGAATGTAAACAAGGTGGAGACCAAGGTACAGTTAACGCATATCCCAACAGGTATTGTGGTGGTGTGTCAGCAAGACAGAAGCCAGCTCGGCAACCGGGAACTGGCCATGCAGATGCTCAAGAGCCGCCTGTATGAAATTGAGATTCAAAAACGCAACGAGATACGGGATGCAGCCAACAGCAAAAAGAAAAAGATCGAGTGGGGCAGCCAGATCAGGAGTTATGTTTTTCATCCGTATAAAATGATCAAAGACCATCGGACTGATTATGAAGTAGGCAATGTGGGCCCGGTGATGGATGGGGAACTGGATGGGTTTATTAAGGCGTATTTGATGAATGAGAAGGAAACGGAGGGTTGAGAAGAAGTTGAAAAACAGTTGAAATAACTTTACTTTTAAGAATGCAAAAACCTGAATTTAATAAAAGGATCTTTTGGGATGTCAATTTTGATATGATCGATT
>JAKQKY010000143.1 GCA_029560415.1 Bacteroidota bacterium
TAAAAAGTCGTTTCAGTTGATTGGCCTGCATCCAATTTAACAATGCAGTTAATGCCTCAGCCTTGCTGAATTTACTTTCTACAAGTGGAGCTTCGTACACATCCCACTGATGCAGCTCGGCAGTTTTCATGGCTGGATTTATCAATGTTTTCACACCCATCCAATACAATGATTCCAATGTTCGGGCCGAAGTAGTACCAACAGCGATGATATCTTTTTCCGTCGAGATTAATTTTTGAATACTTGCAATCGTTACATCGATCCATTCGGCATGCATCTCATGCTCCTGCAACTTGTCGGCTTTCACCGGCTTAAAAGTTCCTGCTCCTACATGCAGCGTTACATATTCTTTATCGATATTTTTTAAAGCCAGTTGATCAAAAATGCTTTCGGTAAAATGCAATCCTGCTGTTGGCGCCGCTACAGAACCTTGTTCCAGCGCATAAATGGTCTGGTACCTGCTTTTATCTTCTATATCGCTATTGCGTTTGATATAAGGAGGTAAAGGAATATCCCCGGCGCTCTCTACGATCTCGGCAAATGTATAGGTAGCAGGCGTCCAGGAAAAATGGATGATATAGGCATCCTGTATTTTTTCTGTAATCGTTGCTGTAAGAATAACTTCTTCACCTTGCAAGCGAATGTTTTTTATCAAAGCTGGTTCCTTCCATTTGGCGGCTCCGCCTACAAAACATTTCCAGCTAACCTCGCCCTTCCTGTTCATGATGCTGCTGTATTCGTTGTTGGCTTCATGGGGTTCCAGGCAGAAAATTTCTATCGCACCACCCGTTTGTTTTACAAATCGGATCCTTGCATTGATCACTTTGCTGTTGTTAAATACCAGCAGGCTTTCGGCTGGAATATGATTGGCGATGTTTCGGTAAATATCTTCGCTGATATTGCCATCCCGGTAGATCAACAACCTGGAGGCATCGCGTTGTGGCAATGGATGCAGGGCAATCTTTTCTTCCGGTAAGGCGTAGTTGTAATCAGCGATGGCAATATGCCTTGGATGGTTCATGTTAAAAATGTTGGCATTCTATTCAACCGGCATCAGGAATGTTTCCCGGTTAGCGACTGGTAAATGGTTTCAAAAATTTTTGGCCTGATGTTCATCTTCAACAACAATTCGCTGCCGTTTGGATATACCCGGTTGCTCAGGAAAACAAAGATCAGTTTGCTTTGAGGATCGGCCCATACACAGGTGCCGGTATAGCCTGTATGGCCAAACGTGAGTGCCGAGGCAGACTTGGCAGGGTATGGTTCGGGGCGGGTTGCATTGTCTTTTTCGGGTTTATCAAACCCATATCCACGCCGGCTGATATTGCTATGATAGGCCGTGAACAAATCGATCGTTTCTTTTTTCAGGTATTGATTACCGTTATAAGAGCCTCCATTGAGCAACATCTGCAGGATGGCTGCCATATCGGTTGCATCACTGAACAGGCCCGCATGGCCTGTTGGAGATCCAAACATGGCAGCGCCCGGGTCGTGTACATCGCCCCGTAACAATTGCGAACGGAATGTTTTTTCATTTTCTGTAGGAGCAATCTGGTTGATCGGGAAACGTGTCAGCGGACTATAACCAATTGATTCAAGCCCCATTGGTTCATAAAATTCAGTCCTTACATATTCATCAAGTCTTTTTCCACTCACAGTTTCAACCAGTTTGCCCAACAGGATGAAATCAATATCGCTGTATACATATTTTGCGGGCGGACCAACCGGGCTCTTCAGTATTTTTCTATACATCGAATCGATCCAGTAGTTATTGATGTAAAGATTGTTGGCAACCCTTCCCGGGAAGGCTTTTGAGGAGTGGCCAGCATAAATATTGTTCAGTGGTTTGCCTTCAGCATCAAGTGTTTCCTTGAAAAAAGGAATATATGGAACCAGGCCGGCTTCATGCAATAATATCTTTTCAATTAGGATGTCTTCTTTATTGCTGCCCTTTACCCAGGGAAGATAATCACTCAGTTTTTTATGAATATCGATCTGTCCATTCTCTGCAAGCTTCATGATGGCGAGTGTTGTAGCTGCCACCTTGGTTACAGAGGCAAGATCATACACTGAATTTTCTTTTACGGCTTCTGTTTGATCATAGGTATAATGCCCATATGCTTTCCTGAAAATGATATCGCCATCTTTGGCCACCAATACAACGCAACCCGGCATGGCTTTTTTAGCAATGGCATCATTTACAATGGAATCAATGTTGGCCAGCCGGTTGCTGTCAACTTCATGAAGAAAAGGAGAAGACATTTTCATTGAACCGGCGGATGCGGTTATCCCAAATCCATAACGATATTGATCACACACACTCACGGGTAAAACACCTTTGTAGGGAAGTTTTCCTTGCAACATGTCAATAGCGGTATGCTGTACGATGGAATCATCTTCGTAACATACTACCAGGTTCCTGGCAGCACACCAGTTTTTGGCTGCATAAGGGTTGGCGAAAAGGAATGTCATCGTTTTAGCTCTTTGCTGCAATACATTCACAAGGGTTACTGCATCGGCACTGATGCCAAAATTATTCAGCGGTGGCCTGTTGGTGTTGTGTATACCAATGATCACTTTGTGATATCCTCTCACGATCTTATCAACCAGTATCGATAATGAATCTGCATTCTTTTTGGCATAATCAACATAAAAAACATCTGCACCGTAATCATTTCGCATACGGCGGGCAAAGGCATTGTCGGCAGTTAAACCGATGCCGACATAAGCTACTTCTTTCGTTGAATCGTTCCCGTTAGCAGGTAAAGGAAAGAAAACACTATCCTTACCCGAAAGAAGTGTGATAGCGTTTTCAGCCACCAGCCTGCGCATGGCAGGCACTTCTTTGTTTAAGTCTGTTGTGAGATTTTCAGTAACAATCATATTTCGCTGACCCATTGCATACTGGTATTTGGCAACAAGCACTTTCTTGCAATGCAATTCTATATCTGCCCGGCTCAGGGTTCCTTTTTCAATGGCTTCATTGATCTTTTGAATGGCGATTGGCACATCACCAGGCAGACATAGCATGTCGTTTCCGGCGATCAGCGACTGAACTGACGCTTCTCCATCGGGAAAGAATTTTTTTACCCCCTGCATTTCCAGGGCATCCGTAAACGTTAGTCCTTCAAAATGAAGCTGGTTACGTAGCAAACCGGTCACATTATTTTTTGAAAGGGAAGTGGCCCGGTTGGCCGTGCTGTCGATGGCAGGTATGTATAAATGGGCTACCATGGCACTTTCAATACCGGCGGCAAACAACTGCCTGAAGGGATATAATTCCAGCGAATCCAGTTGCGCAATGGATTTATTGATGATGGGAAGATCTACATGTGAATCTACCGATACATCTCCATGGCCCGGGAAGTGCTTTGCACAGGCCATGACCCCGTTATCCTGCATGCCCCGCATGTATTGGGTACCAAACAGGGCAACCTTGTATTTGTCTTCTCCAAAACTGCGATCGTTGATGACGGGATTATCAGGGTTATTATTTACATCGATCACAGGGGCATAGTTTACGTGTAGGCCTAAACGCTTGCATTGGTCAGCTACCACCTTTCCGTATTTATAAACAATAGAAGCATCTTTCATGGCGCCCAGCATCATTTGTTTGGGCAATGGCAGCACGCTGTCTAGTATGCGCATTCCAACACCCCATTCTGCATCCATGCACATAAGGATCGGTGTTTTGGCCATAGCCTGCAGATTGTTGATGATCCCTGCCTGCTTAACTGGGCTTCCCTGGAATACACAAATGCCACCAATATTATAGTTTTTCACCAGTTCGGCTACCTGCTGATCGAAAAAAGTAACCTGCTTGGTTTTCATATCTATGCTGGATAAACGCACGACCATCAGTTGGGCGATCCGCTGATCGTTGCTGAGGGATTGGTATACGCTGTCGGCCCATTTGGCGGCTTCCCCGCCTGCCGTTTGCTGGCAGAAAGCGGTGCTGCTGTAAAAGAGACATAGGGTTAGCAGGAAAACACGCATATTAGCATATAAGTTTAGAGTGAACAGGATGTGTTATTTTTGAAGTACAAATTACACGATTTTGCCAGATATCATTCAATTATTGCCCGACAACATTGCTAACCAGATCGCTGCAGGTGAAGTGATTCAGCGCCCCGCCAGCGCTGTTAAAGAGTTGTTAGAAAACGCAGTTGATGCCGGAGCCGATGAGATAAAGCTCATCGTAAATGATGCCGGAAAGGCCTTGGTGCAGGTGATCGACAATGGAAAAGGAATGAGCGAAACCGATGCCAGGATGGCTTTTGAGCGACATGCAACTTCTAAGATCAAAAATATAGATGATCTTTTCCGGATCAAAACGATGGGTTTTCGTGGAGAAGCTTTAGCCAGTATCGCCGCCGTTGCACAGGTTGAATTAAGAACCAAACGTGCCGAAGATGAAACCGGGATCTACCTGGAAATAGAAAACAGTTTTGTTAAAATGCAGGAACCTGTCGCTGCAACAACAGGTACCAGTATTTCCATGAAGAATTTATTCTTCAATGTACCGGCGAGGCGAAATTTTTTAAAAAGCAATGCAGCAGAGTTAAGACATATTGTAGATGAATTCATCCGGGTGTCGATGGCCTTTCCTGAAATATTCTTTTCATTTACTTCTAATGGACAAGAAGTTTTTCACCTGGAAAAGGGAAGTCTCAAACAACGAATCGTTCAGATATTAGGAAATAGCTACAACGCCAAACTGGTGAGTGTACAGGAACAAACCGACTATTTAAACATATCTGGATTTGTAGGCAAACCCGAAACAGCAAAAAAAACCAGGGGCGACCAGTATCTTTTTGTAAACAATCGTTTTATCAAAAGCGCTTATCTTAATCATGCCGTGATGAATGCCTTTAATGAAATGATCGCTAAAGACAGTTACCCGATGTATGCGCTTTTCATCGACCTGGATCCGGCACAGCTCGATATTAATGTTCATCCTACCAAACAGGAAATAAAGTTTGAAGATGAAAAGATCGTTTATGCATTCGTACAATCTGCCGTAAAACATGCCCTTGCACAATTCAGTGTGTCACCCACACTCGATTTTGAATTAGATGCCTCTATTCAGCACCTCGATGCAGTAAGTAAGCCACTCTCGGAAGAAAGAAGGTCTTCCACGACCTCTTCACCTTTGTTCCAAACATTTACCCAAAAGAACCAGGCACATTTCATAGAAAAGAAAAGCGATCTGCGTCATTGGAAAGATTTTTATGAGTCACCAGGAGAAAAATCTACAGGAGATATTGCGATTCAGAAAGATTCTTCCATTGGATCGAATGCAGTATTGCATAAGGATACAGATACTGATCAACCATTGTTGCAACTTCACCAGGCGTATATCCTGGTACAGGATGAAAAAGGCTTTTTAGTAATACAGCAACAGAATGCGCACGAACGAATTTTATATGAACGATATATGCAGGCCGTTGCCGGCAAACCCATGGCTACCCAACAAAGCCTGTTTCCGGTTACCATTGACCTGGCTGCCGCAGATGCGGTTTTATTAAATGAGTTGATACCCGATCTTCAGCAATTGGGTTACCAGCTCGAGCCCTTTGGTAACAATACTTTTGTGATACAGGGAACTCCCGCCGATGTAGAATCAGGAAATGAAAAAGCGGCACTTGAAAAAATGATCGAACAATACAAACATTTCAGCAACGACATTAAATTCAGTAAAAGAGAAAAGCTGATTCGGTCATTGGCCATGCAGCATGCTGTTAAAGAAGGTAAAGTTCTTTCTCAAAAAGAAATGCAAACGCTGGTAACTTCTTTGTTTGTCTGCGAAGTGCCGAATGTAACAGCAAATGGTAAACCTACTTATATGTCTTTTAAGAAAGACGAACTTGATAAAATGTTTGGCCGGTAAGCATTTACCTGGCTAATGTATACGCATAAAAAATCCTGCAAGCAACTTGCAGGATTTTTTTATGTTATGATTATCCTTTACAATTTTATGAACTGCGCATAACATACCTGGTTACCACGAACCACTTTGATCGTATACGTTCCGGCTACCAGGTTACTGGTGTTGATCGAAACCAGGTTATTACCCGGGAAACCCATCTGGTGTTTATCTTTCACCAATACATTCATTGAATTATAAATGTATGCATGGATCATCTGTGGTTGCGATAAAGTAATATTTACCTGAACGCTGTTGCCGGCCGGGTTAGGGAATGGCTGCAATGAACAAACATTCGAATTTACGGGTGGGGCAACCCGGATCACCTGGCAAAATTCCTTTAAACAACCTCCGGATGTGAATGCCCTTACGCATACCCGGTAGTAACCACTGTCCTGGAATATCCTGGTTGGGTTTGGCTGGAAAATGGTTATAGGTGCAGTGCCGGAATTAGCAGGCAATTTCGTAAAACTCCAGACCTGTCCAAATAAAGCTGCATTGGATACTGCATGAAAATAAACTTTATTCGGCATCAGGCTGTCGGCCCGGTAAGTAAAACTCAATTGTACATTGTTGCAGGGAATGGCATTGGTAATGGTTACATTCTGGCAGGTAGTAGAAGCGCAATTGGCATTCCGGTATACCGTCAGGCAAGCTGTATAATTACCTGGTTGAGTATAAAGGTGATTCGGAGAAATCTCATGGCTGCCGGTTCCATCTCCAAAGGTCCAGGTATATTGCCAGCTGCTGTTAACATGGGCCGGTACAAAATGCAACAGGCGATTATTAGTAGAAGACCGGGTGAAGTTAAACCTTGATTGCTCAATACAATTGACAGCAGGCGCTTGTATAATAACCGTATCGCAATCGGTGCTTACACAATTTGGTCCGTATTGTACAGTCAGACAAACATAATACATGCCCGGTTGTGCGTACTCGTGAGTAGGATTCCAGGCAACGGATGAAGTACCATCTCCGAAGGACCAGGTTGCTGTTGCAGTGGCTGTTGATGAAACAGATTGGTTGTTGAAATAGATCCTGCGGTTGTTGGAAGAATCAGAAGTCCAGGTGAAATGAGCCTGAACATTGCAGGTAGGCGTGATCGTTATCACGTGGCAGATCTCCCTGATGCAGTTTGTTAAAGTACCATTCGGATTTCTTTTCTGCACCCGCAGGCATACAGTGTAAGTGCCCGGTTGTGTGTATGAATGCGTTGGATTTAATTCATTGGATGCAGTGCCATCGCCAAAGGTCCACCGAACCGAGTCGGTATTGGCCAATGGATTGGAAGTATTTATAAAATGGTAGATATAAGGAAGTGGTGTTGTAGAAAGACTGTCATGTACCGCATAAAATCCTGCTACCAATGTACATACAGGAGGCAGTGGCAGAATGGTCACCTGGTGGCATATTTCACTAACACAAGTAACTGTTGTTCCGGGAACCGGCCTTTTCGATATTCGTAAACAAACGGTGTAGGTGCCTGGTTGGGCGTAGGTATGATTCGGACTGTATTGATTTGATGAACTACCATCTCCAAATGTCCACCTGATGGAGTCTGCACTGTTTAAACCAGTGGAAGTATTTTCAAAATGGATGTTGTTGTTGCCGGTTGCCGTTGTATCTGTGTATGAGTAGAAGTTGGCCACAAGGTTGCAGGGAACGGGTATCGGATTGATGGTTATGATATGGCAGATCTCGCTGATGCAACCGGTCAATGCTCCATTGCTGTTTCTTTTTTGAATGCGCAGGCAAACCTGGTAAGTACCTGGTTGATTGTATGTATGGCTTGGATTGAATTGACTTGAAGAACTTCCATCGCCGAATGTCCAGCGGATAGAATCTGTATTGCCTGAACCAACAGAGGTATTGATGAACTGGAATGTAAAATTGTTGTTTGAAGTTGTATCGGCAAAGGAATAAAAGCTGGCCACGAGGTTGCAGGGTGGAGGGTTTGGAGCGATCGTGATCGTGTGACAAATTTCCCGGATGCAACTGGTCAATGCGCCATTGTTGTTTCTTTTCTGTATGACCAGGCATACATTGTAAGTGCCCGGTTGTGCGTAGGTATGATTGGGATTTATTTGATTGGATGTAGTACCGTCACCAAAGGTCCAGCGGATTGAATCATTGGCATTTAATGGTGCAGATGTATTTACAAATTGGTAAGTATATGCATTGTTATTGCTGCTATCTGGGAATGAATAAAAGTTTGCGGTCAATATGCAGGAATCAATGTTCTGTACATATACAGAATCACAGTATTCCCTTACACAAGGCGTTGTTGAACCCGCGGTTGGGTTCTTTTGTACCCGTATGCATACCAGGTATAAACCGGTTTGCTGGTAAGTGTGAATTGGGTTTGCATCGTAAGAAATGGACCCATCACCGAATGTCCAGCGTATAGAATCAATGCCGTTTGCCGGCGAAGATGTATTCTGAAACTGGAAAGTCTGTTGCCCCAGAGAGGCAGATGTAAAACCAGCTACCAGGTTACAGGCGCCCTGTACCTGTACTACTAACGAAAACGAATCCACGCAGTTTGCAGTGCCGTTCCCAAAGGATGAATATACATGGGTTACAACAAAGGAACCGGAATTCTGGTAAACATGAACCGGGCTAACGGTGAAGCTTGTACTACCATCGCCAAAGTTCCAGTAATGTTGTGAGGATATGGAATCGCCCACTATTACAGGGTTGAACTTGATCGTATTTCCGTTTTGGTAGATGGCGCCAAAAGCAGCGTTACAGGTAGTATTCTGTGCAGTTGTGCTATTACAGAAAAGGCTTAAAAGCAGTAGAAAGAACAGGATCGGCTTTTTCATACAAATATATTTTTGGTAATGGTATCCGGTGTATACACCGCCATTGTATGATGCCTTCCTGATAGATTCTGTTGCCCGGCTGAATAAAAAAAAATGCGCATACAGTTTATTTAATTAACCGTCTGCGCATCTTACTCAATAGAAATCAATTCAGTAAAGATTTCAAAAAATTTCGTCATGCCGTTGCTTTTCGATTGAATAATGTTTTACAAACCATGGCTCCCAATCGGAAAAAATCAATTCCGTTCCTGCACCCGTAACCATCTTTCCGGGATCTCGTTCAGGCTGGCTTTTACATAGTCATTGTAACTGCAGGCGATGTATTTTTTATCGGGCAACTGCATCCACCAGCGATTTGTTTTTTTGCTTTGAAGAAAAACAGTATCTACTTCTGCAAAAGCAGTATGGTATTCATTGAAATTATGCTTCTCATCAAAACGGCTTTCCTGTTTACTCCTGCTCTTGCCATCGATAAAATACCAAAGCATCTGGGCGATCTGTTTGGCCGTGAGTTCATTGTTATCCAGGTCGGGGTTATAACCATATATACCAAAGCTGCTGAGGTTGCCACTCATGCCAGCATAACGGGTAAGCATACATGCATCTTCTCCTGATAGTCCGTTAGGACTGTAAGCAGAAGCCGGTGCATCGCTGCTCTTGATGGCACTGATATCGAAGCTTAAAAAATGACTGCTGCGCAAAACGGGTTCCATCTCTTCAATATTTTCTTTAACGATGCCTACCCGGAAACAATCGAAGCGTAGCTTGTCCATGGTTTCCAGCATGCGTGGATGAACAAAATAACTCTGGAAGCCGATGTGGTTGTAATGTTTGATCACGTTGGGTTCGCCGGTGAGCATGTCCAGCAGGAAATTTTCACAACGGATGGCGCTATCTCCCCGAAGGTCGATCATGGAATCGATGCAGGTGGCTTCCACGATCTGCTTCAGATCTTTGTATGCTTCATATTGGGCCAGGGTTATGTCGTGCGAGCCGCCCAGGATGATAACCGTTTTATTAAGCCTGAACATTTCTGTTAATACGATCTTCAGGGCAGCATATGTATCCGTTAACTCGGCGCCGGTTTTAATGTTACCCATATCGGCAATGCGCACATCGGTATGCCAGTAATGTAAACTGTATAATTGTCTCCTGATGTGATCGGGACCATAACTTTCTCCCAGGAAGATACCGCTTCCCCTCATTTCATTTACACCCACCAATACGATGTCGATGTCTTCCAGGTCGGGCATTTCGCTTTCATATATGGAAATATGTTTGGCAAACTGGCCGTCCGTATAGCCTTTGTCGTCATTTAATACATCAACTTCAATCGGTTGTAGAAAATCGCTCAGATCCTGCATCAATTTTTTTGAGCAAACCTAACTGATTAATCGGAAACCGGAAATCGAAATAGCTTTTTTTTTGTTCGGTCATATTTTTCTTAGTATCTAAGCCTTAACTTAGTAGCAACGAAAAAGCTTGATCTTCCTTATTAACTTTGTAACCTAATTTTTTTGCGAGATGACAGACAAACAAGAAGTTTTACAAGACGTTGTGATAAAATTTGCCGGTGATAGTGGTGATGGTATGCAGCTCACCGGTAGCCAGTTTACCAACAATACAGCCCTGCTGGGTATCGACCTGGCAACCTTTCCTGATTTCCCCGCTGAAATACGGGCCCCGATCGGCACATTGCCCGGCGTAAGCGGATACCAGCTTCGATTCAGCAGCGACAGGATCTATACACCCGGCGATGCCTGTGATGTATTGGTGGCAATGAATGCCGCCGCCCTGAAAGTAAACCTGACCGCCCTGAAAAAAGGCGGTAAGATCATAGCCAATGTGGATGGTTTCGATAGCAAAAACCTTCGCCTCGCCAATTATCCCGAAGGCGTTAACCCACTGGAAGATGGAAGCCTGGAAAGTTATGAAGTGATTCCTATGGATGTTACTAAAATGACCCGGGAAGCGCTGAAAGATTTTACCATGGGCACTAAGGAAAAGGACCGGGCCAAGAACATGTTTGTTCTGGGTTTTTTATATTGGATGTATAACCGCGACATGGACAATACCATCACTTTCCTGAAAGAGAAGTTTGGTAAAAAACCTGATATCCTTGAAAGCAACGTTAAAGTGCTGCAGGCTGGTTATAATTTTGGAGATACCACCGAAGCCTTTACCTCCCGTTATTCGGTTGCCAAAGCAAAAATGGAACCGGGCACCTATCGTTCCATCATGGGTAACCAGGCACTGGCATATGGCTTGATTGCGGCAGGAGAAAAAAGTGAACTGCCGTTATTTCTCGGCACTTATCCCATCACTCCAGCCTCCGACATTTTACATGAACTGAGCAAGTATAAATCTTTCGGCATAAAAACATTCCAGGCCGAAGATGAGATTGCAGCGATAACTTCGGCTATTGGTGCCAGTTATGGAGGTTCAATCGGCATCACAACAACTTCCGGACCAGGCGTTGCATTGAAAGCAGAAGCCATGGGCCTTGCAGTGATGTTGGAAATACCACTCGTTATTTGCAATGTTCAACGGGGTGGGCCAAGTACGGGTTTGCCAACCAAGACAGAACAAAGTGACCTGTTGCAGGCTTATTACGGAAGGAATGGAGAATGCCCGATGCCGATCGTTTCTGCATCTACTCCCAGCGATTGTTTTGAAGCGGCCTATGAAGCCGTGCGCATTTCCATACAACACATGACTCCTGTAATGTTGCTGAGCGATGGTTACATAGCCAACGGTGCAGAACCATGGAAATTTCCACAGTCGGCCGATTTACCGGCGATAGAAAATCATTTTAAAACACAGCTCGGTCATGGCGAAGATAAATTTCAGCCATACCTGCGGGATGAAAAATTAGTGAGACCGTGGGTAGTACCCGGTACAGCTGGTTTAGAACATCGCATCGGTGGTCTCGAAAAACAAAACATCACCGGCAATATCAGTTACGATGCCGATAATCACCAGTTGATGGTGAAGATCAGGCAGGAAAAAGTAGATAAGATCGCGTCGTATATTCCCAAACAACAACTCGATAGCGGGGCAGAGAAAGGAAAGATACTGGTACTTGGATGGGGAAGTACTTATGGCGCCATTAAAAGTGCCTGTACCGAGCTGCAGCAGCAAGGTGTTTCCGTTTCGCATGCGCATCTCCGTTATATACGTCCATTCCCCGAGAACCTGGGCGAGATCATCAAAAATTTTGAGCAGGTACTGATTCCCGAGATCAACAATGGTCAATTGATCAAGATCATCCGCGACCAGTATTTTGTAGATGCAAAAGGTTATAATAAGATCATGGGAGTTCCCATTTATAAAGGAGAACTCATAGATGCTATAAAGAAAATGCTCTAAGGCTGGAAACAGTTACATAAAAAAAGTCGCTTGATTTCAAGCGACTTTTTTTATAAATATCTTTTTTAAAATTACCTGATCCTTTCCCTTCCGATGGCCAGGCCAATTTTGAGGTTAAAGGTGAAGAAGGCATCTTTTTCTGCCGGACTTCCTCTTTTACCACCAGCAAACGCAACCTGGTTACGTTGCCTGTCGGCCAGTTGTTCGGCCAGTACTGCCTGGGATACAGGGAAATTATTATAGAACTCTTGTGGATCGATATAGGAAGTGCTCACATCATCGAGGTAATCGGTTTTCAAAACACGGTAAACAAATTCACCACGAAGACTTAGAAGGTCTGATAATTCATATTTGACACCAATACCAACCGGGAAATTCAATTGTTTTAATTTATATGGTTGCCTGTCGGGGTAATTAGCAAATCCCTGGCCTTCGGTACTCAGTGGCTGAAGATCTACCCACCTGTTTTCGAATTTGGTTTGCGGGTTAAATGAATAATACCCTACGCCTGCCAGTAAGTATGGAGAGTAACGTGGAGGATCATCATCCCTGTTTGTCCAATCGATGAAAATAAACAAAGGATGCAATTCAGTCATCAAAGAAAATTCAGAGATCGTACTCCTGAAACTCAGGTTACGGTTAAACCTGTTCTTTGCGATATCGGTTACACCTGCAAGGATGCTGTCGAATGCAGAAACTTTTCCAAAGGTAGCTTCGAGCCTTAACCCGATCGCGTACTTATACATGGCGCTGAAATATACACCACCTGCAATTTCGTTATTACCGAAATTGAGATCTTTGATAAAACGCTTTCCAATGCCTTTCTTGCCACCGAGGTCGGTGAGGCAATTCATAACCCCTACGGAAGCTCCTACTTCAAACAGAACCGGGTTATCGTAATACGTGTCATTGTAAAAATAGTACTGGGCATCGGCTTTTTTTGAGTAACCCATCAGCATGACCACAAGGCTAAGCGCAAATGTTATTCTTTTCATTAAAAGATCCTTTTATTATTAATGACAGTTTGGAAAATGGTATAATTCAAATAATATACAAATAAAACGATTTTTTGTCAATTTTATTTAACCTGTTTTATTATTGTTATAAAATTTACAGGCAACCCTGAGCCCGCAAATGCTGCATTTCGGCGTTCTGGCTACACAAACATACCTGCCATGCAAGATAAGCCAATGATGTGCCTTGTGAATTAATTCTTTCGGAATGGCTTTTACCAGCTGTTTTTCAGCCTCTAATACCGTGCGTGCTGCCGTGGTAAGACCGATGCGGGCACTCACCCTGAATACATGCGTATCAACAGCCATATTGGGTTGAGCATCAATGACTGATGTAATCACGTTCGCAGTTTTTCTACCCACTCCGGGTAGTTGAACAAGTTCATCAATGGTCATGGGAACCTGGCCATTATAACGTTCTTCCAGCATCCTGGCCATGCCCAGCAGATGCTTTGTTTTATTATTTGGGTAAGAAATACTTTTTACCAAAGGGAACAGATCTTCAAATTCAGCATTGCTCATGGCGGCAGCATCTGGAAACTGCTCAAAAATGGCCGGGGTAGTGAGGTTCACCCTTTTATCTGTGCACTGAGCCGATAAAATCACTGATACCAGCAGTTGAAAGGGATTGTCGTATATTAATTCTGTTTCTGCATCGGGCAGATGTGTGGAAAAATAATCGATCACAAACCGGTAACGCTCTTTTTTTGTCATAAAAAACCCGTTTCTGCATTTGAAACGGGGAAATTACATGATTTGTTCAATGATTTATGCCTGGGTTGACAATTCTTCCATTGCTTTTTCAGCATATTGAAGGATGTTGTCAATTGATTGTTTACGGGGTGAATATTTGATTTCATCCAGTTGCTGGTGGGCACCCTTCATGAGTTCAAATTTTTCGCGTAAACTCCAGTCAGCAGCGAGAGCAGCTTTGATAGCGGCTGTTTTGTCTGTGGAAGTTTCTTTATACAAATATTGTAACAGGTCTTCCGATGTAAAACTGTGCATAGGCAAGTTTGAAAGCTTTAAAAATTAAATAAATGATCCTTATCCGCATATTAAACGGAGGCTGATGAGGATTATTGTATTTTATGGGTAATAATTACCTTTTTTATGGGGTATTTACTATAAAAAGGTCTTCATTATCCTTTTTCATGAGATATTTTTCCCGTGCGTATTTCTCAATTGTCTCCGCATTTGTTTTCAAAAGGTTCAATTCCGTCCGGGTTTCTGCGATCTTTTTATTCAATTGCCGCTCACTCTGCAACAGCTCCTGCAATTTATCTTTCCTGGCCGAGATCAACGACCAGTCTTTAGGATCAAAGAACAACATCCAGGTGAGAAAGCATGCACCAGCAATAAAATATTTGCTTTTTAATATAGATAAGAAGCCAGGCATGCGTTTCATAACCAAATTTTATAATACAATATACAATTTATTTAATCCAGCTGGTGAGCTACCAGCTCATTTATTTTTAAAGACGTAAAGCTTATTTACCAAACTTTATTTTACCGTTTGGATAGATGCCACTGTCGCCGAGCATTTCTTCGATCCTGATCAATTGATTGTATTTGGCCATACGGTCGCTGCGGGAAGCAGAGCCGGTTTTTATCTGGCCACAATTCAGGGCAACGGCGAGGTCGGCAATGGTACTGTCTTCTGTTTCCCCGCTGCGGTGACTCATGATTGTATTGTATCCATTTTGCTGTGCAAGGCTAACGGCATTGATGGTTTCGGTGAGTGTTCCGATCTGGTTCACTTTAACGAGTAATGCATTTGCGGTATCGCTGTCTATTCCCTGCTGAAGTCTTTTTACATTTGTTACAAACAGGTCATCACCTACCAGCTGGCATTTGCTTCCAATGGTATCGGTGAGCATTTTCCAACCCTTCCAGTCATCTTCGGCCATGCCATCTTCTATGGAAATGATCGGGTATTTTTTAACCCAGCTTTCCCAGTATTTCACCAGTTGTTCGCTGGTCATTTTTTTACCATCACTCTTATGAAAAATGTATTTCTTTTCTTTGGCATTCCACAATTCACTGTTAGCGGCATCCATGGCAATGGCTACCTGGCTGCCAGTTTTATATCCTGCGGCCTGTATGGCGGTGAGTACAGTTTCAATGGCTTCTTCGTTGCTTTGAATGTTTGGCGCAAAACCTCCTTCATCTCCAACATTCGTACTGTATCCCTTCTTTTTCAAAACCGTTTTCAACGCATGAAAAATTTCCACGCCCCAACGCAATCCTTCACTGAAGCTGGTTGCACCAACGGGCATCACCATAAATTCCTGGAAATCGATCTTGTTATCGGCATGTGCACCGCCATTCAGGATATTCATCATCGGAATCGGAAGCACCCTGGCGTTTGTTCCGCCAATGTATCGGTATAATGGAAGGTTGGCTTCGAGAGCAGCTGCTTTGGCAACGGCCAAGCTTACCGCCAGCATGGCATTGGCTCCGAGTTTACTTTTATTTTCGGTGCCATCGAGGGCGATCATCATGGCATCGATGCCGGTTTGATCTGCTACATCCCAACCCAGCAAATTATCGGCTAATGTGGTGTTTACATTTTTTACTGCTTTCAGTACCGATTTGCCTCCATATATTTTTTTGTTATTATCGCGTAATTCCGCTGCTTCATGAATACCAGTGCTGGCGCCACTTGGAACAGCCGCACGGCCAAGCCTTTCGTTTTCTGTTAAGATATCTACTTCAATGGTTGGATTGCCGCGGCTGTCTAATATCTGGCGTGCATGGATGGAAGCGATGTAACTCATGTTGATATATTCTTTTAATGGTGAGAGATGGATATGGTTGAATGCTGATGTAGCATTTGAGATGCAAAAATAATCATGTTCGCAATCGTTGCCAACATAAATTATGTGGTCAGCGATTTGAAAACAGATTCAAGGTTCTTGGCCTCGCTTTGCAACGATACGATGTTCAGGTTATGCGTAACACTCAATTGTAATAGTTCTTTTTTTACTGCACCAACATCAGCGCATTCGATGTGGTACACCTGTCTTCCGGCCTGGCTTGTTAAACTAACCGATAGCGCATCGGGCAGGTTTTTGAGCAAATCTATTTTAAGGGCGTCCTTAAATTCTACGATCACGGAGTGGCTGTTTACCGATCTGTCCTGCAGGTTGTGCAGGTTATCATCGGCCACGATGGTTCCTTTGTTGATGATGATCACCCGATCGCAGATGGCTTCCACTTCCTGCATGATATGCGAAGAGAAGAGAATGGTTTTATGAACGGCCAGTGATTTGATCACCGACCTGATCTCTACGATCTGGTTGGGATCAAGGCCCGAGGTAGGTTCATCCAGGATAAGCACTTCGGGGTCGTGCACCAAAGCTGCGGCTAAGCCTACCCGTTGTTTATATCCCTTGCTGAGCTGGTGAATTTTTTTATTGGCTTCTGTAGTGAGTCCCACTGTTTCAATCACCGCTTCAATCTGCTTGCGTGCATCCTTGATGTGATGAACCGATGCAATGAAACCCAGGTATTCCCTTACATACATATCCAGGTACAATGGATTTGCTTCAGGCAAGTATCCTATCTTTTTCTTGGTAGCAACCTGGTTGCCACTTACCGGTAACCCACAAACGCTGATTGTTCCGGCATCTGAATCCAGGTAGCCTGTGATCATTTTCATCGTGGTCGACTTACCGGCACCGTTAGGTCCCAGGAATCCCACGATCTCTCCCTGTGCAACAGAAAATGAAATATCATTTACGGCTTTTTGGGTGCCGTAATGCTTGGAAAGATTTGTTACCGAAATAGACACTGAACGATGATTGGTTTATGATGGTTGATTTGAATCAATGCATCAGCCTTCTTTCTTGGGTTCTCCGCCGCCTCCCTGTGGTGGTCGTTGAGGTCCGCGGTTCTGCGGAGGCCGTTGCCTGTTCTGCCCCTGCTGCGGGCCACGATTTTGTGGCTGACCCTGCCTCGGTTGCCCGCCTTCCCTTCTTTGCTGATCGGGTTGATTGCCACGATTGGGTTGTTGCGGCCTGCCTTGCCCTTGCTGCCCGCCACGATTCTGTGGTTGACCCTGCCTCGGCTGACCTTGCCCGCCTTCCCTTCTTGGCTGATCGGGCTGATTGCCGCGATTCGGTTGTTGCTGTTGCGGCCTGTTGCCGCCGCCCCTTTGTTGGTTTTGCTGTTGAGCCCGTTCTTTGTCCCTCCGTTTGCGGGTGGTTTTTTCAAGGCTTTTCAGGCTGATCTGGCCAACGATATCTGCGTATTCTGGTTCTATTTCTTTTGGTTTGCCGCTTACCACTTCAACGGTTTCCATTTCTTCTGGCTTAATGCCTTCGCGGTTTTGCGCCTTGATCTTTTTTACGGTTTCAATGGTCAATGGATATTGCTTATTGCTATCTGCCATGGTGTACCACATCAGGTTGCGGAAAATATCTTTTTTCACCAGGAAGGCTCTTCCTTTCGCCACTTCAAGCATATCGCAATCGGTAGGGAAGAATTGTAAGGCATCCAGGTAAGTATCCAGTTCGTAATTCAAACAGCATTTCAAACGGCCACACTGTCCGCTAAGCTTGGTTTGATTGATGCTGAGGTTTTGATAACGGGCCGCATTGGTATTAACACTCTTAAAATCGGTGAGCCAGGTGCTGCAACAAAGTTCACGGCCGCAACTACCGATTCCGCCTACTTTCCCGGCTTCCTGGCGTGCGCCGATCTGCCTCATTTCTACCTTAACCTTAAATTCACCAGCGTATAATTTGATGAGTTCCCGGAAATCTACCCGGTCGTCGGCTATGTAAAAGAAGGTTGCCTTTCTGCCATCGGCCTGTATCTCTACTTCTGCCATTTTCAGATCCAGTTTCAACTGGCGGGCCATGGCCCGGCTGCGGATGAGTACCTTGGCTTCGCGGGCCTTGGTTTCCTGCATTTTGGCCAGGTCGGTTTCAGATGCACGACGCAGGATCTTTTTGATATCCGGACTTTTTTCGTCGATGTTATTTTTTTTCAGTTGTAAACGCACCAGCTCGCCGGTAAGGTTTACCATACCAACATCGAAACCGCTCACACCTTCCACGGCAACCATTTCGCCCTTTTCAAAATAATGTAAGGTGGTATTCTTAAAATAATCTTTACGGCTTCCGTTGTTGAAACTGATCTCAACAACACGGCAATTGCTTTCAGGATCGCTGAAAGGCAGGTTTGCCAGCCAATCGTGAACATTCATGCGGTTGCATCCGCCGCTGGCACAACTGCCATGGCTCTGGCATCCGCCTGGTGCGCCTCCGTCTTTCGAAGTTCCGCAGCCACCACTTCCACATCCCATAATTAAATTATTTTTTCCCGGCCGGGCCGGAATGTTGATTAAATATTGCAAGGAATTGGGGCGAAACCCACGTCGGTACCTAGATACAGGGCAGAAGCCAAACAGGAATCTTTTCCGGGATTATCCCAAAAAAGAACATGCTGTATTTGTAAACCGATTTTTAAACGGGTAAAGCAATCGGAAGTATTGCAGAAAAAGTTTGTTCGATATATAAACTTATTTCATGATCCTTCATGCCCATGGCCGATTCCTCATTGCATCAAAATTACTGATTTGTTGCTAATAATGTGATACAACTTAATCGTGAGTGCGTGAAAAAGGATTTTTGCATTGGCATTGCGCTCTATAAAGTAAGCAGCCTGGTCGAGTTCCTGTATGATGGCCTCTTGCTGGGAAATCTGGCATAGTTTGTTGAGTCTGAGGGCAAAATCAGTGGTGGATTGGTTTTCTGATTCCTGGTCTACTGCATTTCCCATCACCCGCAGGCGAATGGCATGCTCCAACAGGTGTGTGAAGTATTTCAGGAATTGTTTCTGTTTTTCACGCCCGATCTTGCTGATCTCTTCGATCCATTTAACCTGGGCGGCCGGACCGGTTTTTACAATGCTGTTCAGCCAATCCCGCAACAACACTTCCCAATCATCTTCGGCATGTTGCAATTGCTGCAGGGCTTCGTGGTAATTGCCTCCGCTCATGGCCGCTACCTGCTGGGCTTTTTGCATGGAAACACCATGATGGGTTTCCAGTGCGGCTTCTACCTGCAGGTTGGTCAGCAGGGGGATTTTCACCAGCTGGGTGCGTGATAATATGGTAGGTAAGATGAGTGATTCATTTTCGGCCACCAGGATGAACAAGGTATTGGGTGGCGGTTCTTCGATCAGCTTCAGAAGTTTATTTCCTTCTTTCCCCAGTAATTCGGGCATCCACATGATGAGGATCTTGTACTCACTCTCAAAACTTTTCAGGTTCATCTTCCGTAGGATGTCTTCACACTCATGGGCCGTGATATTTCCCTGCTTATTTTCGGCGCCAATGAATTGAAGCCAGTCGTATGCATTGCCATAAGGCTGCTGCAACATGAATTCCCGCCATTCTTTGATGAAATCGGTGCTGATGGGTTTATCGCCGCTTTTGCGGGAAATGACCGGGTAAGAAAAATGAATATCCGGGTGTACGAGTTGATTTGCTTTTTTGCAGGCGGGGCATTCACCACAGGAATCTGTCAGGTTTTCGGGCTCTGTTGGAGGAGATACAGGTTCTGGTTCGCCAAATAAAGATACTTCAACAGCCGCTTGTTTTTTGCCGGTAGATTTTCCATTCACTCTTTCACAAACCGTAAACTGCGCAAAAGCCCTGGCTAGTGATAAGGCTCCGCTGCCTTCCTTGCCCAGGAACAATAAAGCATGACTCAGCCTGTTTTGCCGGATCATGTGCATGAGTTGGGTTTTTACATCATGCTGGCCGATGACTTGTGAAAATTGCATGAGCGCAAAGATACGGGATGCAGGTAATGGTTGAAGTGTGAATCAAAAAGGTGAACATTAAAAAAGCAGTGATCGACGACCACTGCTTTTTTCCCGGGTATATGTATAGAATTATAATTTACTTGTGATCTCTTCACTCATGGGAGTGGTCTTGCTTTCAAATTTTGTGATCAGCCTTCCATTTTCATCCAGCAGGAATTTATTGAAATTCCATTTGATCTCTGCATCCATTACACCATTCTGGTCTTTGTGTGTGAGCCACTGATATATGGGCGCCGCATCATCTCCTTTAACAGACACTTTGGCTGCCATTGGAAAACTTACGCCATAATTTTTTTCGCAGAAAGATTTGATCTCGCTGTTGCTGCCGGGTTCTTGTCCGCCGAAATTATTCGCCGGGAATCCCACGATCAC
>JAKQKY010000190.1 GCA_029560415.1 Bacteroidota bacterium
CAAAATTTACCCTGATGAAAAACCCAATGGAAATGCCCGATGAGAAACTGTTACAGTTTTACCTGAGTAATAACCCGGTAGCCCTGGCAACACTCACCGACTTGTATAAAGACAGGATCTATAATACGGTTTATGCAGCCGTAAAAGACAAATATGCTGCGGAGATAATTTTCAGGGATGTATTTGTGCGAATTATGAACAATGTGATTGCAGGCAAGAACCCGGAAGACACGACGTTTTTGCGATGGGCGTCTGAAGTGGCATCTCAATTATGTATGGAGTATAATTTTAAATTAAATATGAATGCTGCCCCTGCCGTTCATTGTAATAATGATGTTGTTGCAGCGCATACCGAAAACTTGCCTGTAAAAATATACTATGACAGTCATACCAAGATCCGCAATATGATCTACAAACTGCCGGAAGGTCAAAGAGAGGTAATGATATTGAGCCACTATGCCGGCACCAGCTTCAGGGATATTGCAGCCAAAATGAAATGCAGTGTTACTACCGCATTAGACACCATGAAACATGCACTCACCAACCTTCGGCAACTGATGACAGAAGAAGGAATTGCTTTAAGCTGGTAAAAATATTTTCATCCCGTTTTTTATTGCCGGTGCTGCTGCAGCCCGGCATTTTTTATTGCGGGGATTGCCCGCCGTTTGCAGATATTTGTATAAAGCTGCAGGTTGAAACTACACATTACAATAGCAAAACATATTTTGGATATTGCGAAAGAATGGGATGCCTTGCTGCCTGCAGACCATCATTTGCATAGCCGGCACCTGCTCGCTTTTGAAAAAGCTGCCGTGGCTGATATTGAACCCAGTTATGTACAGGTTTTTGCAAAAGACAAACTCATAGGTGTGCTCTACCTGCAGCAATTTTGTTTCCAGCACAGGCATCTGAATTTCGGCAACGGCAGTGCCACTACAGCTAAATTGATCAAATGTTTCCTGCCTAAAAAACTCTATATCCTTGCCTGTGGTCATTTATTCAGGATCAATTACCAGGGATTTTATTTTAAAGAACCTGCCCACCGGGAGCTGGTATTTGATGCCATTAAATTATTTACTAAACAACAGGGTAAACCGGCCGGCATTATTGTAAAAGACTGCCATGATGTATTTATTGAACAAAGCTGCAGGTTCT
>JAKQKY010000212.1 GCA_029560415.1 Bacteroidota bacterium
AAGATCATTACCGGTTAGTATATTGCTTTTGCGGATACTTTCAGGAAGGGCATCCACACCAATACCAATGTTGATATTGGGTTTTTCAACTTTGAAAAGATTGCTGCTGTTAACTTTACAATACCAGTCACCACCCAGCCTCGCAATATGCTGCAGTTTGGTTTGGTCAATCATTGTTTTGTCTTCATTCAGCAATGCTTCATTAATGTGCATCAGCAACACTTCTGCAATCACTAAATTACCTGCACCGCCTTCGTTGCCCAAAGGTTTTACTTCAATCACTTTACATTCTAACTGCACCGGGCTTTCTTTTACTCTAGGTGGTTTCACCATTTGTGAAGGCTCTTTTGTAAAACCGGCTTTTAAAAATTCATCCGATCCTTTTGGGTATTCACAACTGGCAAGACTTACCTGCTGTACCATGTTGTAGTCGCAAATATTTACCACTACTTCAGGTACTTCCAAAACATTTTCCAGTGTGTGTTTGGTGGTATTATCTCTTACTCTTCTTGCCGGCGAGAAAATGATTATTGGCGGATTAGAGGAAAAGAGATTAAAAAAGGAAAAGGGACTTAGGTTTACCTTACCCGTTTTGTCTATAGTCGAGGCAAAACATACCGGCCTTGGCGCAATGGCATGCTGAAGGAAATTTTGACGATCAGATGTTTTTAAATCGCTTAATAGAATCGTTTTATACATTTTTCTTCAAACTTAAAATCGAAAAATCACTTTCGTCTTTTATAATAGTATTACTCAATTTTCCTAACCCATCAATTTCCATCTCCACCACATCACCTTCTTGTAACCACTGCTCTTCGTAATTCGGATCATTCAATTTTCCAGTTCCATTCAATTCTAAAAAGCAACCCGTACCCACCGTGCCACTGCCGATCACATCCCCGGGGAAAAGATTAACCCCATAGCTGCAACGCTCAATGATCTCCGCAAAGGTCCAGTCCATATCACTTAGCTTGCCTTCACTTACCTGTACGCCATTTACCCGGCATTTCATTTGCAGGTTCCATGCTTTGCCGGTATGGTTTTCTTTGCAGGGCACTTCCAGTTCTTCCAGCTCATCCAATGTAACCAGCATAGGGCCAATCACTGTGGAAAAATCTTTTCCTTTTGCAGGGCCAAGATTCAGCAGCATTTCCTCCATCTGCAGCCGCCTCGCACTCATATCATTCATGATCATCAGTCCGGCTATGTAATCATCTGCATCTGCTGCAGGAATATTTCTTCCATGCCTGCAGATAACGATGGCTGCTTCGAGCTCAAAATCA
>JAKQKY010000213.1 GCA_029560415.1 Bacteroidota bacterium
GAAACTCGAAGAAAATATTCAATAATCAATATTCAATGTTCAACTCCCATTCCTCTGTGAAAAACTCTTTTAACTCTGTGGTTAAGAATTTCGAACTACCAACAAGGAATCATTAACAAGGAACTCGAAGAAAATATTCAATAATCAATATTCAATGTTCAACTCCCATTCCTCTGTGAAAAACTCTTTTTACTCTGTGGTTAAGAATTTCGAACTTCCAACAAGGAATCATTAACAAGGAACTGAACTCTCCACCTTTTACATTCAGTATTTTACATTTTATATTTTACATTATCTTCTCCCAATCCTCTGTGGTTAACCTTTGTGATCTTTGTAAAAAATCTTCGTGAACCTTGTGGTAAAAAAATTTCGAACTACTAACAAGGAACTGAACTCTCCACCTTTTACATTCAATATTCTACTTTTTATATTCTACATTCTTTTTTTGCAAAAAAAGAGAGGCTGCATCATCTGCAACCTCTTCTTAATAAAGTTATTTATACATTCTTACTGCGCCGTATCAGCTGCCGCTTGTTTCTTATCTTTTTTCTTTCCAAGAATATATCCGCCTGCGGCACCCAGTACGCCACCGACAACGGCACCCGTTCCTTTTTTCTTGCTGATGATGGCACCACCGATGGCACCTGCAACACCACCGATCACGGCACCTTTAGCTGAATTACTCATGCCTTTTTTCTTTTCTTCAGGTGTTACCGCTGGGGTTGTAGACGATGTTCCGGTGCTGGCCGGTTCAGTTGACGGAGTCGTTGTAGTAGTGCTGGTAGCCGGCGTATTGTCCTGGTACACTGGCTGGGTTGCCGGTGCTGGCTTGGTTTCCGGTTTTTTCACAACAGGTTTAGGCGCTACAACCGGTGCAGATTCCTGCTTGGGCGGTGCAGCTTTCACCGTAGTGGTACTACCGGTATCGGATAACATACTGTTATTGTATTTTCCCGAATCGGGTACAACAGTTTGTACAGGGGTTTCCAGGTCGGCTTTTTTATCGCCGCCATTGCAGGCACTGAAAACGGCTGCAAGGGTTACGCATGCGAATGCTAGTCTCATAGTATCTTGTTTGATTTAAGCAACAAAAATAGGATTTAGCCCCGAATCTTGTCCATGCACACAGCAGGTATTTTGTTAAGATTTTGTTGCCGCGGAAACCCTTGATTTACGCGGGTTTTGAAAAATAAGATTGAGCCCCGGAAGTTTATACATAAAAAAAGGGGCCAGGATAAATATCCAGCCCCGGTTAAATCTAGTATCCTATGAAAAACCGATGTGAAAATAAAAATCCGGTATTAATAGAATGTTATTCATTTATTGAACGGAACGTTCGGTTGAACAAACGGTAAATTCGAATTAAAGAAGGATGTATTTGATGTAAAAAGGGAAACATAAAAAAGGGCCAGGATAAATATCCAGCCCCGTTCTAAAATCCAATAACCTATGAAAAACCTGGATGGAAGATAGAACGTAACCTGGAAGCCTGCACAGTAGAATTAACCAACGGTCAGGATTGTTTCATTTCCGGTGATGATGACAGGCTGAACAGGCAAATTGTAAAAAACAAAGGGGCCAGGATAAAAATCCAGCCCCGTTTTAAATCCAATATCCTATGAAAAACCGATACGAAGATATAAGGTTAAAGCACTCCTAAATGTTAAATTCAACATAACGTAGCAAAATGACCATTCGATGATAATCAAAAAAAAATTACAGCTTTTTAATGTTGAACCATTAAAATAGTTTCATTTCGTATATGAGTTGGGGTAATGTGAATTCGAAGCTGAGCAGGGCTGAAAAGGCAAAAAAAAAGGGCCAGGATAGAAATCCAGCCCCGCTTTAAAATCCAATATCCTATGAAAAACCGAAACGAAGATACAGGGAGATTTTGAAAAATGGAACCGTATAAACACGGTATTTTGTAAACGGTTTCCCACAGTCAACGAACGGTTTACTTTAACCTGCATGGGCAGTAAGTTGTAGAGCTTTGTGCAGGAATTAAAAAAATATTATTTCTTTTTTAAAACATTTTCATAAAGCATCCGTCATCATGTATATAGATGAAAGATGCACCCGCGATCATATTACCAATGGCTGCAACACGCAACAACAACATTACCGGTAGCATAAAGGCACTTAGCAAGCAATTGCTGGGCTTTATACGCAAACGGGTCAACAGTACTGAAGATGCAGAAGATATCCTGCAGGATGTGCTGTACCAGTTCGCCGGCAATACCGAACCCATCGAACAGGTGAGCGGCTGGTTGTATAAAGTGGCACGTAACAAGATCACCGATAGCTATCGCAAACAAAAATTGCCGTTGGCTGAAGATGTGCTGGGCAGGCAGGAAACAGAAGAGGATGGATTTGACTGGAAGGAAATGTTGGTGCGCACCGACAGCAACCCCGAAACAGAATACCTGCGCAACCTTTTCTGGGAAGAATTGAAAACAGCCCTGGATGAATTACCTGCCGAACAACGCGACGTTTTCATCCGTCATGAAATTGATGACATCGCCTTCAAAGACATTGCTGCCGAAACAGGCGAAAGCGTGGCCACGCTCATCAGCCGAAAAAGATACGCGGTGCTGCACCTGCGCAACAGGTTGCAGGGATTGAAAGATGAATTATTACATTATTAAAAAACACCGGCTAAGCCGGATAAAAAATATAACATGAAAAAATTCTGGATAAAAAAAGCATTGATGATGATCGTATTCGTGGCCGCTGCCACATTCCTCTTCGGAGGGGTAGTGATGTGGCTATGGAACGCCATCCTGCCCGCTGTATTGGGTGTAAAAGCGATCAGCTTTATACAGGCCCTGGGCATACTCGTACTGAGTAAAATATTATTCGGCGGCTTTGGCGGCCGGCGCTGGAGGGGAAATCCCGAGTGGAAACAGAAAATGAAGCAGCGCTGGGAAACGATGAGCCCCGAAGAAAAGGAAAACTTCAAATCAGAATGGAAAAACCGTTGCGGCGGAAGATGGGGCATGCCATCCCACTCAAAAACTGATACTAACGTAATGCCATAAACGCTGTATCATTCACCAACCAACTGCAAACATCGATATATGGACATCCTCGTTTTTAAAACCAACCTGTCGGATCATGATCGTATCAGGGATATAGAACCTGCTCTCGACGTTCACCCCGATATTTACCAATGGAATGTGGACCTCAACGATCCCGACATGGTTTTACGGGTAGTAAGCCGGCATATCCAACCCAAAGACATTGAAGCCATGATACTGGGAGCCGGCTATTACTGCGAGGAACTCCCCGATTAACAAACGATGTGTGCATTTCCATCTTGATTTTCGCCATAAACAAAAGCTGCATACAATTGTATGCAGCTTCTTTATGCTCCCGGGTTTTTCTTCTCAACGTTTCGAGGCTTCATGTTCTAACAAGGGCTCCAGTTGTTCCATCTCTGCTTCTGTAAAAAGTTTCGACTGAATATAAAACCTCACCCCCAATGGTATCTCTATCGAAAAACTGCTCCCACGCCCCGGCGTTACATCCAGGATGAGTTGTGTATGTCGCCAATATGCAAACTGGTCGGCCGCCATGAAAAAACGACAATCACTGATCAATCCCAGGCATACATCACTATTCCCAACCAGGAACTCCCCCTCTTCAAAACACATGGGCTGGCTGCCATCACAGCATCCGCCACTCTGGTGAAACATGAGTGGGCCATGCATGGCTTTCAGTTTGACAATCAGCTCCAGCGCTTTTTCAGTAGCCAGTATCCTTGGTATGTACATAATATGTATTTTATGTATGATGCAATTTTTAAAAAATACTGCATGATTTCATACTTACTTTTTTGCTTCTCCCCCGAGTTCCGCTTCGCTCTTCGGGGCAAGCAAAAAAAGTACTCCCGAAATCGCTTCGCTCATCGGGACGTTCCGCAAAAAAAGAGCCCCGAAAAACCCGCCTGACCGATTCAGTCGGGCAGGAATTACATCCTTTTTTCGGGAGGGAGCCCTGATTAAACTTTTGCACTACTGTAGCTTCAACTTCAGTTCCTTGAAAACGAATTCGGACCCTCTTTAAAAATGCAAGACGTATGCCCTTTTAACTTTTATAAATACAAACTATTTGTGGCATCTAGCGTATCTACTAAAAAAAGCCAAGACTGGATTTGCTATAACTGATGAGCATATTTTTCGTCTGGCGGTAATGGCCCAACATCATCTTATGATTCTCCCGTCCGAATCCGGATTTTTTATACCCACCAAACGGCGCATGTGCGGGATAGTTATGATAACAGTTTACCCATACCCTGCCGGCCTGTATCGCCCGGGGTACCTGGTATAGCTCATGGGCATCCCTCGTCCACACACCTGCACCCAAACCATACAAGGTATCATTGGCAATGGCAATGGCTTCTTCAGTGGTTTTGAAAGTGGTTACCGATAGTACCGGTCCAAAGATCTCTTCCTGGAAGATGCGCATTTTATTATGCCCTTTGAAAATGGTCGGCTTGATATAATATCCATGCTCCAGTCCGCTGTTCTGGTGAAAAGCTTCTCCGCCGGCGAGCAGTTGTGCACCTTCTTGTTTGCCTATGTCGAGGTAACTTAATATTTTATTATATTGATCTTCCGAAGCCTGTGCACCCATCATGGTATCATCTGCTAATGGATTTCCCATTTTTACCGAATTGGTACGCTGGATCACTTTTTCCATGAAACGATCGTAGATTTTTTCATGAACGAGCATACGACTTGGGCAGGTACAGATCTCTCCCTGGTTGAGGGCAAACATCACTGCGCCTTCCACAGCCTTATTGAAGAATTCATCTTCTGCATCACCCACGCTTTCAAAAAAGATATTCGGACTCTTACCACCGAGTTCCATGGTAACCGGTACCAGGTTTTCTGAAGCGTATTGCATGATCAAACGGCCAGTAGTGGTTTCACCGGTAAAGGAAACTTTATTGATGCGGGGCGAATTGGCCAATGGCTTACCTGCTTCCGGACCAAAGCCCGTTACAATATTCAATACACCAGCAGGCAAGAGGTCGCCGATGAGTTCCATCAGGCACATGATACTGGTGGGTGTTTGTTCAGCGGGCTTTACAACCACACAACATCCGGCTGCAAGAGCGGGTGCAATTTTCCATGTGGCCATCAGCAACGGAAAATTCCAGGGAATGATTTGTCCAACTACGCCAATGGGTTCATGCACATTCAGGCAAACCGTATGCTCATCATGTTCGCTCATCGATCCTTCTTCACTGCGGATCACGCCGGCGAAATAACGGAAGTGATCGATCACCAATGGCAGATCAGCAGCACGGGTTTCACGGATGGCTTTACCATTGTCAATGGTTTCTACAATGGCGAGGTATTCTAAATTGTCTTCGATCACCTGTGCGATGCGGATCATAATATTACTGCGCTCTGTAGCCGACGTTTTACCCCAGGTCTTAAAAGCCTGGTGAGCCGATTCAATGGCCAGGTCAATATCAGCAGCATTACCGCGGGCAGCCCTGGTAAATACTTTTCCGTCGATGGGTGATGGATTGTCGAAATATTCTCCACTGGATGGGGCAACCCATTTTCCCCCGATGTAATGTTCGTATTTGTCTTTAAAAGCAGGACGTGTGGCCACTTTTGACACAGGGGCCGCTGTTGTTGTACTCATGATAGCAGGCATTTAATCGTTAAATAATCTGTGAATCTTCCCCTTTTTCTGCAGAAAGAATATCCGGATTGTATCTTTCTTTAGCACAATCGTACCCGCTATTTTGCCAAAGCCGCAAAGCATGGTACATTGCTGTTAGAATTAACGGTTACATGCCCCGCAAGAACAGCCTGCAACATATCAATCTTACGCATCCCAAATACCTGCAAACGCTGGTAGAGAACCGACGCATATTTAACCTTAACAATTGTGAACTGAATATATTTGAAAGCTACCAGCAGGCCTGGCGGGTGCCGCTAACCTTTGGCGACTTCGTGATAACGAGTATGGTTAGGGGCAAAAAGATCATGCACCTGTTTGAGGATCCTGCCTTTGAGTACCTGCCTGGCGAAACGGTGATCGTACCTGCCAATCAAACGATGGTGATCGATTTCCCGGAAGCATCGGCTGAAACACCTTCCCAATGCATTGCCCTGGCCGTAGATGCTGCGTATATTTCCAACACGCTTGATTACCTGAATAATTTTTATAACGACCGCAAGGTGGAGGATCATGAATGGAAGCTGCAGTTCAACCAGTATCATTTCGAAAACAATGATGAAGTATCCGGGCTCATCAACAAACTCATCCGGGTATGTAACAGCAGCGAACCCACGAAGAATATCTATGCCGATCTCAATTTAAAGGAACTCATGATCAGGCTGGTGCAGAGCCAGCACCTGCAGCAGGTGGTCACCGAAAGTTCTCAACAAAATAATCAAAACCGTCTGCAGTTCGTGATACATTTCATACACGAAAACCTTACCGATAAGATCCTCATCGACCAGCTATGCCGCAAAGCCTACCTCAGCCGCAATCATTTTTTTAAATGGTTCAGGGAACAGTTCGGCGTAACGCCTTTGGAATACATCAACCAGGAAAGGATCAAACTCGCCAAGCAGCTCCTGTCGCAAAAAGGAAAGAATATAACGCAGGTAAGCATTCTCTGCGGTTTCGCCGATGTAAATTATTTTGTGCGCATCTTTAAGAAAATGGAAGGCATCACACCTGGTGCTTACCAGGCATGCCTCGCCTAAATCTGCTTACATATTTCTCCTATACTGTCCGCCCACACTATACAAGGCATTGGTGATCTGCCCCAACGAACAATGCTTTACCGTTTCCATCAACTCATCAAACAAATTACCATTGCTGATGGCCACTTCCTGCAAACGGGTAAGCATAGCCGCTGATTTTTCATCATGGCGTTTCTTAAAGGCATTGAGTGTACTGATCTGGAATTCCTTTTCTTCAGTGGTTGACCGGATCACTTCTGTTGGCAGGATCGTAGGTGATCCTTTCTTGCTTAGAAAAGTATTCACTCCTACAATAGGATACTCACCGGTATGTTTAAGTGTTTCGTAGTAAAGACTTTCTTCCTGTATCTTATTGCGCTGGTACATGCGTTCCATGGCGCCAAGTACACCTCCCCGTTCGGTGATGCGGTTGAACTCGGTCATCACAGCCTGTTCTACCAGGTCGGTGAGTTCTTCGATGAGGAAAGATCCCTGGTTGGGATTCTCATTCTTGGCCGTACCCAGTTCCCGGTTGATGATCAGCTGTATCGCCATCGCCCTTCTCACGCTTTCTTCGGTTGGTGTGGTGATCGCTTCATCGTAAGCGTTAGTATGTAAAGAATTACAATTATCGTAAATGGCATAGAGTGCCTGCAGCGTGGTACGAATGTCGTTGAAATCGATCTCCTGTGCGTGCAGGCTTCGTCCACTCGTTTGAATATGATATTTTAGTTTCTGGCTACGACTGTTAGCCTTGTATTTATTCTTCATGGCCTTGGCCCAGATGCGACGGGCCACGCGGCCGATAACACTGTATTCGGGATCCATGCCATTGCTGAAGAAGAACGACAGGTTGGGTGCAAAATCATCTATATTCATGCCCCTGCTGAGGTAATATTCAACATACGTAAATCCATTCGCCAAAGTAAAGGCGAGCTGTGTAATAGGATTGGCGCCCGCTTCCGCAATATGGTAGCCGCTGATGCTCACGCTGTAAAAATTCTGTACGCTGTGATCAATAAAATATTGCTGTACATCGCCCATGAGCTTCAATGCAAATTCGGTAGAGAAAATACAAGTGTTCTGCGCCTGGTCTTCTTTCAAAATATCAGCCTGCACCGTTCCCCTTACGGTCGACAATGCATTGGCCTTGATCTTTTCATACACATCGGCCGGCAATACATCCTTCCCACTGAGACCTAGTAAACGAAGCCCCAGTCCATCATTGCCAGCCGGCAAAGCGCCCGACAACTCTCCTTTCAAAGGAGCAACGGGTTTGCCATCCGTGCCTGTATATTTTGGCAGGCTATCCACCGCATATCTTGATTCGATAAGTTTATTTACTTCATCCCGCAGGTTGTGTTCGAGGATATATTTTTCGCATTGTTGGTCAATCGCTGCATTCATGAAGAAGGCCAGCAGGATCGGCGCCGGGCCGTTGATGGTCATGCTCACCGAGGTTTTCGGATCGCAGAGATCGAAGCCGCTGTATAATTTTTTGGCATCATCCACCGTGGCAATGCTCACACCACTGTTGCCTACTTTACCATAAATATCCGGACGATGCGCAGGATCTTCTCCATATAAAGTCACACTGTCAAACGCCGTACTCAACCTTTTCGCGGGTTGCCCAAGGCTCACATAATGAAAGCGGCGGTTGGTTCTTTCGGGGCCACCTTCGCCGGCAAACATGCGGGTTGGATCTTCGCCATCTCTTTTCAATGGAAACACACCTGCTGTAAATGGAAATTCACCAGGTACATTTTCTTGCAATTGCCAGGTGAGGATATCTCCCCAATCACTATATTTCGGCAATACCACTTTCGATATAACGGTGCCGGATAAACTCTTATAGGTAAGCGGTTGTTTGATCACTTTATCCCTTACCTGGAATTCATAAAACTCTTTGCTATAGCGCTCCTGCACGGCAGCCCAGCCTCCCAGTAATTTTTTAGATTCTGGTTGAAGTTGTTGTTCCAGTTCTGCGATCGTACGATGAATATTGTCATCATCGGCGGGCTTCAGGATGTCAACAGCACCTTTCAGCTGGTAAAGTTTACGGGCGATGGTTGCCTGTTGCTGCACATTTTCATCATACTCATAAATGGCTTCCGCGATTTCTGACAAATAGCGTACACGCTTCGGCGGTATGATGGTCGACTGGCTCTTGGTATCTGTTGTATGGGCATGATGGGTAATATCACCATGAAAAGCAACACCGGTCTTCTCCAGTATTTTTTCCATCAGCCTTTCAAAAAGTTCATTCACGCCTGTATCGTTGAACTGGGCCGCAATGGTACCGATCACGGGAAGGTCAGCATCGGCTGCATTCCAAAGTGCACGGCTTCTTTTATATTGCTTGCGCACATCATGCAACGCATCCAGTGCACCAGCCTTGTCAAATTTATTGATACACACCACATCGGCATAATCGAGCATGTTTATTTTTTCCAGCTGCGATGGAGCTCCATACTCAGGCGTCATCACATACATGCTGATGTTGCAATAATCGAGTATCGATGCATCGCTTTGACCAACCCCGGCGCTTTCCAATATCACCAGGTCGTAGTTCGCATCCTTGCAAATGTCGATCGCTTCCTGTACATATTTACTCAGGGCAATATCACTCTCCCTCGTGGCCAGGCTTCGCATATAGGCCCTTGGCGATGAGATGGCATTCATGCGGATGCGATCGCCGAGTAAAGCGCCGCCGGTTTTTTTCTTCGAAGGATCCACCGAAATTACTGCGATGGTCTTGTCTTCATATGCATTCAAAAATCTGCGCACGATCTCATCTGTTACACTGCTCTTCCCGGCCCCACCCGTTCCCGTTATACCCAGTACAGGGATGGTCTTGGATTCTCGGGTAGCCGTGCCCGTTGTTTGCGGCACGCCATTTTCTACATTGGTAATTCTGCGGGCTATGCTGCGGATATCATTCACTTCTCCCAGCGTCATGGGCGTTTTATATTCACCGTTACCATTGAGCGCAAAATCACAGGAGTTGATCACGTCTTCGATCATGCCTTCGAGGCCCATGGTACGGCCATCATCGGGACTATAAATACGGGTGATGCCATATTGATGTAATTCTTCAATCTCAGCCGGCAAAATGGTACCACCACCACCGCCGAATATTTTGATATGCCCGCAACCGTTCTGGTCGAGCAGGTCTTTCATGTATTTAAAAAATTCCACGTGCCCGCCCTGGTAACTGGTGATGGCAATGCCCTGTACATCTTCTTCAATGGCACATTCCACGATCTCGGCCACGCTGCGGTTATGCCCCAGGTGAATGATCTCGGCGCCCTTGCTTTGCAAAATGCGGCGCATGATATTGATGGCTGCATCGTGCCCGTCGAACAGGGCGGCTGCCGTTACGATCCTTACTTTTTGTTTCGCTGTAAAACTCATGGTGTTGTTATTGTTTTTTGGTACCGGGCTTTGGTGCAGGTACCGGCTTCATTGGCGTCGCACTCTTGTACAGTAGCAATCCTTTCAGCAGGGATGGCCGATGGGTAGCAGCTAAGCCAATCGAGGGATAAAATTACGCATAAAGCCTTCAAAAAAAGCAGTTGTTGTTACGACTTCATGCGAAAGGTGAGGGCGGCAAAATCATATATGCTCAGTGCTTCGGCTCTTTTGTTGAACAATTCATCCTGCAGTACCTCAGGCTCAAACTGGCCTTTCAATGCATTGCGCAGGGTTTTACGGCGTTGGTTGAACGCAGTTTTCACCAGTACCCAATAGGCCCGGTCTGATTTTACCACGAGTGGTTCCTTTCTCCTTCGTAGCCGAATAACGCCACTTTGCACTTTGGGTGGCGGGTTAAAGCATGATGAATCAACATCAAAAAGGTATTCCACATCATAATAGGCTTGCACCAGGGCGCTCAACACACCAAATACTTTACTGCCCGGACCCGAAGCTGCCCGTTGGGCCACTTCTTTTTGAAACATGCCGATCACCACCGGTACATCGTCTTTCCATTCCAGTACTTTAAATAATATCTGGGTAGAAATGTTGTAAGGAAAATTGCCGATCACGGTAAACGGACTGTCAAATGGCTTTACCATATCCAGGAAACTCTGGTGAATGAGTTTGTCTTTCAGTACCGGGTATTTCTGTTGGAGGTATACAACCTTTTCATCATCCAGTTCCACCGCTTTAAGATTGATGCCGGGGAGGTTGATGAGTTCTTTGGTGAGGGCACCTGCGCCGGGTCCTACTTCCAACAGGTTTGAAAAAGGATCCTGTTTCAAAGCATCCATGATCTGATCGATCACACGGTCATCTTTCAGGAAATGCTGTCCCAGGGATTTTTTCAATGTATACATGCTGCAAAAATACGCAGAAGCGGCGAGGGTTGCGAGGATATTTCGGGGAGACTATCGTTTTGCTGGTCGTGCGAATATGGATGTTGCTGATCTGATAATTTCATAATGAAATTCAACCAAACCATTTTGAAACACAGAGGCACAGAGAAAAACAAAAAAAATGTTTCAAATCAAAACTTCGTGTCTTCGTGACTTTGTGCCTTCGTGTTTCAAAACAATGCATCTTAAGAAGTTATTCCTTAATAAACTTCTCCGTGCAGATCACTTCGTTGTTACCATTGATGATCTTGATGATATAAAGTTGTGGATTCAGTTTGTCAACATCGATCTTCATGGCAGTATTGCCCTGGGTGGCCACGATGTTTTGTTCCTGTATCAACCTTCCCCTGGTATCTGATAATTGTACGGTATATTTTTCCCGCAGGTTGCTGTTGAAACGGATGTTCAACTGGTCTTTCACCGGGTTGGGATACATCACCAGGGAAGAACGGTCAGGGTTAACCGCAATTTTCACAATGTTGCTATACGTGGTGCTGCCATTCTTATCTACCTGCTTGATGCGGTAATAATTCATCCCTTCTTCAGGATTCAGATCAAAGGCACGATAAGGCGGCATTGTATTGATCTTAGCGATGGACACAAACTGGCTGTTCTTAACCGATGCTTTTTCCACTTCAAAATAATCGTGTTGCAGATCGGTATAGGCTTCCCAATCGAGTTGAACCGTTTGGTTGGATAAAAGTTTGCCTGTAAAATTGCCATACTTCACACCGATCACGGATACGTTGGTGGTTTTCACCACGCTGATATCATCGATATAAAATCCGTCGTCTTTCTCAAAAGCAAAAGAACCTGCATCGTTATCTGAGGTAAATCTAAAGCGAAGAGATACTGTAGCAGATCCGATGTAGCCGCTGAGGTCGAACAGTTCACGTGTCCAGCTGTCACGGATACCCGTTAGTGCCGGTTGTCCATTGAGCAGGCCGCCGCTGGTGGTATTGTTTTCCATAACGGTGGTAGTGCCGCATAACGGCGACCATGCGCCACCGGTAGATACCTGCACCTGCAGTTTATCGCGGAAATTCTCGGCCCGGTGTTTTACCCAAAAACTGATATACGCATGGGTGGCATCACTGAGATCAAAAACAGTATTACAAGTAGCTGTTCGGGTACTGCTGGTGGTATAGTTGCCCGTTGGCGATTCGGTCATCGACTTCGTACCGCCATGGGACTGGTTTGTAGTAAAATCCCAACCGGTTGGTCCGGCCGGACTAATCGTGCCCGTCCATTTGCTGGCAAAACTTCCTTCCATATCATCACTGAATAATACAAGCGGATTCACATATTTACTAATGGTATCGTATAGCGTCAATCCACCCGATTCTACTTTCCAGGCGAAGCTGATTTTTTGTCCGCATACAAAAGTGGTTGGCAGGTTATACGCAATACTGTCTATATATGTATCATTGTAATTGGCAAGCGTAGTGGTAACAGGCGCTCCCACCGAACTGATGTTCTGGATGGGAACCAGGGTTACGGTCACAGGATTATTTCCAAGGCCGATCCTGCGTAACTGGAAACTGAATTTACCCGAGAGATCGTTTATAGAAATATCATTCTTATCCTGTACATCGTAATAATCACCTGCGGCCAAGGCCATCTGCAAATTCTGAAAACAATTTTCCTTACAAAGCTGGATGATCTGTGTAACGGGTGCCCAGAAATCGCCACCACCTGCTTCACCGGTCATTCCAAAGATTTTGCCCTTGGGGCCAGAGCCGGTACCGATATCGCCCAGCAATAACCAATCTTTGATGCCTCCGGCTACTTCGTATGCAACGGTTTCGGGACTGTTACCAGCCCGGTGTCCATTGTATAAACCCATGAGAGCAGGGATATGTGTATAATACGCTGAGTCTTCATGACTCAGCACAGGATGCAATGAAGGCCTTCCGTAAGGCAATGAAAAATAAGGACCATAGCAATGCTGGTCGATGGCATTTACAAAATGCCGGCTATATACGAAATCACGTAGGGCTTGTGTTTCCGGTTCTGAAAAAGCACTCGGACCATAATAGGTTTCATCTGTTTTTACATTGGATCCGCAACTGCTGGAAGCGCCGCTGCAATTGCCCCAATCAATACTATAATTCCTGTTGATGTCTACTCCGATATTCGATGCACCACCACCCGTATTCCTGCGGTTCTTGCGCCAAAGCCCGCCACCGGTAACAGGGTAAGAAGCACTGGCTCCGCTATAATTATATGCGTAACCGTCGGGGTTCATGCAAGGGATGATGAAGATCTCGCGGTTGTTTACAAGTCCGGATACCGATGTATTCGATGCATAGTTCTCTGCCAGGTATTGTGCAAAGAAAATAAGGCTCGTTCCTCCAATGGCTTCGCGGGCATGTTGCAGGCCGGTATACAATACTTCCGGTTCGTTTTCATCGGAAGAAACATTGTCAGAAATTTTTACGCCGTAGATGGCTGTTCCTGCTGCAGAATTGCCAATGGAATATACACTCACCATGGTTGGATACGTCACGGCAAGTGCCTGCATTTTAGCGATCATTTCAGCATAAGTAAAGTAACCCGGGTTTGCTGCGGATGCGCCTAACCGTAAGGAACCACCCGTTCCAAAAGAAGCAGGCGTTGAAATAAGATTGCCCACTCTCTGGCAACCATTGCCCTGGAAAGGAGAACGCTCTTCAACCGGAACAGCATTTCGGTTGAGTTCGGTGGTATAGCTAACCACATCATCGATGAGTATATTAAATGCATGACCCGATTGCCTCAGGCGATTGAGTTCGGTACTGTTGAGCACCGCAACAATCGAATTTCGTTCAGTGATATAATGATCAAGCTCCAGCTTGTCGATCGCAAATTGTTTCACCGCAGGGGTGGTCAACGGAATGCTCACTTTGCTGTATTTCTCCTGGGCGGCTGCCGGCATAATATAAGCCAGCGAGCTGATGCACAGTATAAACAGCTTTTTAAAAATCATAAAGCGTTTGTTTTATATGTATGTAGTCTGGATCGTTTTATTTGGCAATGACGAGGCTTCCGTTGAGTACTTCATCATTGATGTGTACCCTCACTTTATAAATACCATTGCCCAGTTTTTGTACTAACGGCAAATAGTACTCGTTTTCACCTTTCACCACCTGGATGGGTTCATTGAAAACCCTTCTTCCATTGTTGTCAAAAATGTTCAGCCTGGCCATGCCCGATGAAACAGCCTGCAGGGTCAGAACCGACATGTTCTTTGCCGGGTTAGGCCATATGTTCATGCTGCTTTCCTGTTTAAATTCCACTTTACGGATTTCGCTGAATTTATCGGCGCCTTCCACTTTATTTACTTTTATCCTGTAGTATGATGCAGGCTGATCGGGACTATCATCCTGGTAAGAATAGGTGATGCTGTGTTTGCTTCCTGAAGAGTTGCGGGTGTTGATGGTTTGCCAGTTGGTACCATCGGCACTGCGTTGCAACTCGTAACCCTTATTTCCTTCTTCATAATTGAGCTCCCAGGTAATGGAAACCGATTTGGCTGCAGATTTCTGTGCTTTGAGTAATACATTCTGGTCGGGAAGCAAGAGACTTACCGATACAGGGTAATCTTCAATCTCCCCGTTATCAAAATAACCTGTTGGCTTGGTTGTATTCATTCCCTGGTCTGCTGTTGTCACACGCAAACGCATAAACGTATTTGAATAAGCAGGCAGGGTTGTATTGATGCCGCTCCACAACAGGTTCTTGGTTTGAACGGATGCACTGGGTGTAACCACTAAAGTGGCACCTTCCGAAGCTTCAAACGTTCCGTTGCCATTGGCGTCTACCCAACCACAAAGGGTGGCATTGCGGTTAGTATTATTATATACTTTCACCGACACAACGAAATTTGAAACGCCGGTGGTGATGATCTGCAATCCATTCACACCATCTTCCTCTGCCCCATCACCACTCGCATCTGCCGAGGTTTTCTTTGCCCACTCAATGCCCATGGCATTTCCGAGGCGTATGCTGTCATTTTTTTCATGCGTACCCGGGTCTGAAATGGCCGGATCATAAGAGGAAGGCGCATCACCAAAATCGGTCTTGGGTTTGAAGGCTTCGCCTGCATCGCCCCAACTACCGGTTACGGCTACCCCAGCTACTTTCATGGTATAACTTTGTGCTCCATTTACGGTACCGTCATAATTATAAGGTGTGATATTACCCGAAGAAGATGAACTGGGTGAACCACTGTTGTACATTTTTCCATCCCAATCCACACTCACCTGCCTGGGTACCACGGTACTGGGAGAAGGCTTTACATTACTACCCTGCCCGGTCTGCATATTAAAATGATAAAAATCTGTTCCACCGGATGATCCATCGAAATCATATAACATACCGTTATTGATACCTACATCACCCCAATCATGAATACCATTGCCCGAACCATCATCAACCGGCAAGGCATATACCTGTGCCGATTTGACTGGGGCAAAAGAAGAGTTGAAATCTATTTTCCAAATCGAAGATTCACGGTTTGTTTTTCCGTTATCCCCACCTTCTATACCAAGGTAAAGTGAGTTGTTATAAAATGCGGCAGCGCCCGATTCCACCCCATCATTATAAGTTGGAATGCCAATGGTATTTACATTAGGGAGCATAACACCAAGCGTATCCATTTCGTAATCGTATCTGCGTATAGCCTTGTCCGTACTAGGTGAACCTGATAAGCTATAACTATAATATACCATGCGGCGGTATGGATCGTATGCAAGTGAATTGATATTGGTATGGCCTCCGTCTTTAAACAGTTTCCTGGCGGCGCCGTTTGCAGGATTCACATAATAAATGGTATTATCCAGCACAGCCAGTACATATGCAGGCTGACCGGCAAATGGTTTGGCAATATGGTAATAATTAGTCGGGAATGTTCCACCATAGCAGGCCGATATATCGGAAATAAAGAATGAGCCATCTTCTCCACCACCACTGGTACCTGTATTGGTGATGGTAAGCGTTACGCTGGTAACCGGTCCCGTTATATCTACATTCAGCGTACCATTGGCAGCCGGTGTATTGGCATTATTGGCGATCTCTGCACTGGTGGCCGTAGCCGTGGCCGAAATAGTTCCATTGCCTGAAATGGTAAGAATCGAACCAGACAATGTGGTTGCATTTACGTTGATCGCCGAAGCGCCGTTCTTGGCTGTCACGGCTACGATCTGGCTTTTGTCGATATCAGCTATAGAAAATTTCAGGTTTTGAACGGCTGTATCAAATGTGAATGTAATGGCACCATTTCCTTTGAACTGTAGATCGTCTCCTTTTCCGTAGGTGCTGGTTTGGCCGCTATGAATGCTTACATCACCACCGATATTGGCCCCGGAATAATTATGCTTGAATGTAACAACCTGGTTTGCAAAAGTGAACCGTTGTGTTTGCGATTGTGCAAGATTGATGAAGGCTGTTGGTGCTATATAGGTACCTGAATTCGGTAAAAAATCTAGGTAATCCCAATTGAGTGTATCCCGGGTTGCTCCTGCCGGACATTGTGCGAAAATGCTTGTTGAACATGCCAGGAAAATGACAAGGATAGGAAGGCATTTCATTGGTACACTTGTTTTCATGTGTTGGATATTGTTTTCTGGTATTCGGATGTTAGGTGTCGGGAATAGGGTTCAACTACATCTTTACTGCTTTCTTTCCGGGCCTGGATTCATTGACTTTTATATCAACATTTAGAAATCCGGGGCATTCCTATGTAGAAAAAACACTATTTCCGATGCTATATAACGAACATGGTAAAAAAAAAGTATGCTATGCAGCCTTATAAATCAGTTTACCCGATGATTTAAGATCAATACCAATTAATTATACATTATTGTTATCCTCATGAGGAGCTATTTACATGCTTGAAAACAGGTTAATGCGAGATGTTGTATTTTTACCGCTCAAAGATTCCTATTCATGAGCATTAATACAGAAAATAAACCGGTTATTGGCATCAGTTGCGGCGATTTAAACGGTATCGGCACCGAGATAATCCTTAAGATCGTGAGTGATAACCGGATCCTGGAGATCTGTACCCCGGTGATATTCGCCAATAACAAACTGATCAATTTTTACCGGAAAACCCTCCCGGATGTTAATATTACCTTTTCACCCCTGAAAGACGCCACCCGCATCAATCATAAACAAGTGAACCTGTTTACCTGCTGGGAAGAAGATGTGGCCATCACGCCCGGGCAGCTTACAGATGCCGGTGGTAAATATGCCATCATGAGCCTTACCCAGGCGGCCGAAGCATTAAAAGCCGGGATGATCGACGGACTGGTAACAGCCCCTATTCATAAAAACAATACCCATTCATCTACTTTTAATTTTACAGGTCATACGCCCTACCTCAAACATTTGTTTGGGGCATCAGACGTGGCCATGCTGATGGTGGCCGGCAATATGCGCATCGGTTTACTTACCGAGCATGTGCCGGTTAAAGATATAGCCGGGCTGGTAACGAAGGAGAAGATCATGAGCAAACTGCAGGTGATGAACCAATCACTTAAAAAAGATTTTGGCATAACCAAACCGAAGATCGCTGTATTGGGCCTCAACCCACACGCAGGAGACGAAGGGCTTATCGGGAAAGAAGATATTGAGATTATCAAACCTGCCGTTAAAGATGCCAGGCAAAAAGATATTTTCTGTTTCGGACCTTACCCCGCTGATGCGTTTTTCGCCAGGGGGCAATATGAAAAATTTGATGCGGTGCTGGCCATGTACCACGACCAGGGACTGATCCCATTCAAATCGCTGGCTACCGGCGAAGGAGTAAACTATACCGCAGGGTTAAACGCAGTCAGAACTTCGCCCGATCATGGAACAGCATTCGATATTGCCGGTAAAGGCGTTGCCGATGAACTGTCGATGCGCCAGGCTATTTATACCTGCATCGATATCATCAACGGAAGGATGGAATATAGTAACCAACGCAGGAACCCTTTGAAAAAAATGAGTTCTGCCGTAGTGGCAAATGCGGTGGATGAAAAAATTACAGAAGAATAAACATCCCTTTATTTAAACAGGGCCTCATCAATTCCTTTATTGATGGAATAGCTGCTGAAATTGATTTCTGCTCTTCCTTTCTTGTTTTTTGGAAGGGTTGCCGGCTTTTTTTGTTCGGTGCCATCGTCAAAATCAAAGGTCATGCCCTTGGGCAATTTGTAATCTTTTGTGTTGAAGGAAAAGATGATCTTATCTGGTAAACCAAAGCCGGCATACTTTCCATAGGTCATCTCCAACTCAAAGGTTCCATTCTCTTTGGTGGTGGTCTTTGCTTTACGGATAAGGCTATTTACGGGGTCGATATAAACAGTAGATAATACCACATCACTGTTATCATCATTGGGCAAAAGTTTGGCAACCCTTACCATTATATTTCCCATCTTTTCTTCACCCGCATCAATGATGGTGAAATCATTTCCACTGAGGATGCTGTTCATGTTGATGCTCACTGCGCCCTTTGGAATGAACGATATTCCCTTTTCACTCTTCACTTTCAAACGGTTGGGCTTTTTAAAATATATTTTTACATTGGCCACCGGCACTTTAAGGAAGATCACATTTGTCTTCATTCTTCCCGAAGCCTCATAATCGTTTACGGTTTCAATTTTAGCCCGTGCTTTATTCACTACTTCGGTTATATCCTGCGCCTGCAGTGCAATAACGGAAGTCAACAGGCAACAGATCAGGAATATTTTTTTCATCGGGTATATATGCATGTTATGATAAAATGTCTTTTCGCTTAAAAATAATAACGGATAAGGTTAGCAGCAACCCGATATGGGCCACTAAGATATAGAGGCTGTTTCGAATGGCCGGCCAGTTTTCGAGGCTGCCCGGTATGGGCTGGCCTTCGGGCGTGGTACCAATGTAAAAGAATCCCTTCCAGCCAACGAGGTATGAAGTAAAAAGCCAGGGTTTTACATTCCTGTCAATGATGGGTACATTGATATTGGAGATGATGGTACAAACGATCACGATGCAAACCGTGGCAATGATGGGTCCAATGGAATTCTCTGCAAATATCGACAGCAGCAGGGCGAGGGCCGCAATAACGGTAAGGGCTACTGCCGCATAACCGAAGGCCGCAAAATACCGCCAGAGTATATCATCTTTTGTGATCTGTAATATCTGTGATTCATCTCCCTTCACCCTGAATATGAGCATGTCATCGGCCCCAAAGATCAGCAGGCTTACCAGCAACGCCATGATGGCCATCCACAACAGTAACATGATGGTAAAAATGAACGATGCCATGAATTTTACCAGCATCACCTGGGTGCGGCTAACCGGCTTCGTGAGCATGAGCCTGAGGGTACCCATATTGGCTTCTCCCGAAATGGCATCGCCTGCTATGAGCGCCACCAGTATCGGCACCTGTATGAGTAAGGTGTTAAGTATAATATAACACATGAAGTAGCCGTTGATCGCTTTTGATCGGTCCATATCAAAACTATCCTGCACACTCTGCAGCATGAGATTCATATAACTTTTTCCATCGGCCTTAAATGCAAACTGGAATATGAGTACAATCGCCGCTATCGCAATAAAAGCAATATAGGTACGCGGTCGGCGTGATATTTTAAATAACTCAATCTGCAATAAACTCCACATGGCTGTCGGCATTGGTAAGTGATAAAAAATAATCTTCCAGCGAATGGCGTGGCTGCACAGATATGATGGATATATTCATTCCCGTTAGTTCACCAATCAGTTGCGGCACCAGGCTCTTATCCATGTTTACCTGTATGAACCTGCCCTTGATAACGGCTGGCCATTGCGGGTGAAGTAAGCCGATCTTACCCAGCGCATCATTGTTATTGGACGTCTCAATCAGCACCATCGTTTTGGAAGGATCGAGCAGTTCTTCCACGGCGCCTTCTGCTACTTTTTTTCCTTTATGGATGATGAGCATGCGGTTGGCGACCAGCTCAATTTCACTGAGAAGATGCGACGATACGATCACCGTTTTTCCCATGCTATGACTGAGTTGTAATATGAGATTTCGCATATCGGCTATCCCCTGCGGATCCAGGCCGTTGGTGGGTTCGTCGAGCATGATCAGTTCCGGGTTATGCACCAGGGCAACGGCAATCCCTAAACGCTGTTTCATTCCCTGGCTGAATGTTTTCACCTTACTGTCACTGCGGTCGGCGAGGCCAACCATATCGAGCTGGTCCATGATCAGCTTCCGAGTTACTTTCAGTCCGCTCATTTTGGCAAATATGGCCAGGTTATGATATGCTGAAAGATATTTATACAGGTCGGGTCGCTCGATGATGGCGCCTGTTTTTGACAGGATCTCGTGGCGGTGTGTGCTGAGTTGTTTTCCAAAAATTTCGATGCTGCCCGACGTTGGCCTGATGAGGGTGAGCAACATGCGGATGGTGGTTGATTTTCCGGCGCCATTCTGGCCCAGGAAGCCGTAGACATCGCCTTTGTTCACTGAAAAGGGCAGATCATCAACTGCTTTGATCGTATCAAACTGTTTGGAAAGATTATTTACCTGCAGGATCACACTCATGGTGCAAAATTAACAGTATCGGCCGGCGAAAGTTTATCTTTTTAAAAATATACTATGCGGAAGGCTGCGTTGTTATGCAAATTATAACGTTTTGTGTTACTGATTCATCAAAAGCTTACCTAATTCCATGAAATCCTTTTAGTATTTCATTTTTACTTTTTTGCTTCTCCAAAAAAGTAACAAAAAAAGAGCCCCGAAAAACCCGCCTGACCGATTCAGTCGGGCAGGAATTACATCCTTTTTTCGGGTTGGTTCCCTGATTAAGCTTTTGCACTACTGTAGCTTCAACTTCAGTTCCCTGAAATAGAATTGAAGAGTCTTTTAATTGAACAAGAGATTAAATTGTTATATATGGTGATATACAAAGCCTCAAATTCTTCGTGCTATAGTTTCATATAAGATTGTAGCGCATTCACATATTTCTCAAAAGCGGTAATGCCTTCGGGCGTGATGCGGCACATGGTAAGCGGGTAATTATCCCTGAATTGTTTGGTCACATCAATATAACCTGCTTCTTTAAGCTTATTGATCTGCACACTGAGGTTGCCGGCCGAGGAATTGGTCTTTTCTTTGATGAACGTAAACTCCGCCTCCTTGACCGAAATCAACAGGCTGATTACGGCCAACCGTAACTGTGAGTGCAATATGGGATCCAGGTCTTTAAACATGCATTTTCTCCTGTTTTTTGGCCATCCTGTATTCCTTTTCCATGAACAGGCCCGGAATGAACCAGGCAATGATAGCAGAAAAAGCAGTGAGCAATAGATCTATTTTAATATTCGTGTATACGGTAACGATACAACAAAGCCAGCAAAAAATGCCACCATACAACATGGGCTTAAACTTACAGGCTGCACCGGTGATGAAGGTTGGCATACCATACAACAGCAGGAAAAAGGGAGATACAAACTCGCTGAACCTGAAAGCAGCACTGTGACCCGTGAGTGATTTATATTCAACTGCTACTGGTTCCCAGCTTCCGAATACAGATGCATTGATGTGAACCAACAAAAAAATACTTATCCCAAAAGCCAGCCAGACATAATCAAGAAAAATATCATCATATGATTTAACCGGCTTTTGCTTTTTCTCTTTCACAGAGATATAGATCTGCGGGATGATGGCCAGCAAAGTGAGCAGGTAAATATCAAACGGAAAGGTATAGTTGAAATGGATCTCACTCAGCTTCACAAGGGAGCAGATGGCAATCACGGCACCCCATAACATGGCGCCAACACCGGTACTGTGATAAGCATTTTTAGCTTTGTTGATCATCTGGCTGATGAGGGCCAGGCTTTCTTTCTCGGTAAGAACTGTTTCTTCTGTTGCCATTGTATTATGCAATTTTTAATGACCTGTTTTTCCTGCGCAGCAGGTAGGCAGGAATAAGATAACTGAAAAGGATAGCCGCTGCGCCAAAAAGCATCTGGTAATCGTAGTTAAAAAATGTAGACAGGATAGCCAGTGCAAATGCAATGAGCCCGCCAATTACCAGTGGATTAAACTGCAGCAATCTCCCGGAGATAAATGTTCCCAGGCCATACAGCATAATGAAGAAGGGGAAAATATTTGAATTCCATCCCATACGGGTGAATATCATGCTCAATACAAAAAAACTGATACCCATGCCCGTCCACAGGTATTTCATGCTTTCCCCGATATACGTGTTTACAGTTCTTGCTTTTTTCTCTTTAATGCCAAGGTAGATAGAGATCAAAACACCCGGTATCACGAGCAACCAAACCTGGTAATGCTTTGGATAGTTGAGCAGGTTTTTTAATACGAACTGGCCGGTGCATGCGAGAAAAGTGATCCAGCCCCATACAATAAAATAAATGGCGTTAGCGCCCATATCGGAACGGGTTTTAACGATCATGCTCTGTATCAGTTTGATACTATCCTGCGGAGAAAAATTTTCTTCTTGCATAGCTATTCATTTGTATGAAAAAATTGCTGCACCGGTTTTACCAATACAGCAACCCGTACATTATTTACATTCACTTATCAGCATTTCTACCCTGGGCTTGCCCCAGTTCGGATGCAATTCACTGGCGGGTTTAAAGCTGGCATATTTATCCAATGAAGTCTGTAATTCGGGTTTAGCCGTACCACAGCCGCCGCCAAATTGTTCAGGGGTATACTTCAGGTTCTGTCCTTTTAAATAATATGGGCGTGGATTGGCAGGATCCTGTTGCATGGCTTTCTCAAGGTTGCCCGAACTTGCTTCACCATATTGTTGCCAACGTTGCATGGGGTTTACCATCATGTGGCAACTGGCGATCATGCTTTTTATACAACTGATCTCGCTGTTGTTTGGCATCAGTGAATCGGCCTTATTGATCAGCTCGGTGGCCTTATCAGCAATACCATCTGTTTTTTCCTTGTCGGCTTCCATAAAACCATAGTTCACCTGGCAAAAAGCAGCATAATAATATGGAAGCCACTGGTTCTTTTCTGCTATTGCGATGCGTTCAAAACTGTTGGCGAGCGTAAGCAGGTTAGCCGGGTTGCGGAAGCTTGAATCGATTGCTGCCAGGTTTTTTTTCATGGCTGCAATATACTTTTCACTTTGTGCTGATGCCCCAACGGTTGTGATTACGAGGGCAATAAATAAGAAGACTTTTTTCATGATGATGCAATTTATAGTTGGTGAAGTTTATGATTTATTTTTTAAACGTTGATACTCGATCTCAACATGGTTACTCCTTGTTGTGATATATGCGCCGGCAAATTGAAACGCAAGACCGATGCCCCAGCCCACCGTGCACCAGGCTGGCCATGGAATTCCGTTTTGCTCACCATCCTTTCCCATGAACCAGAGTGTCCATAAAAAAGCATTTACAATCACATAAATAATAACGGTTGATTTAAAGCCGGCCCTTTTGCGGGCGATATCCCATACCTGTGGATCTTTTCCGGCGGGCACTTCTTTATAATCTGGCATAATGTTAATTTTTATAATGATATAATCTGGTTATACTTCAACTGCGTCTACAGGTTATTGTTAATGGCATCTTCAGTTTTGTCTACACCAAAACTCATAAAACATCCGATGTATACAAACCGCTTGGAAGTAGGACCAATGGGTTCTTTGCGGTTGCTGATGCTGCCATAATTATAATTGAATACCTGTTTCTGACCAAGCACATTGCTGATCGACAGTACCCAAACAATAAAGGTCTTTGGGTTCTTTGAACCAAGATTGGGCAGGTAGTTTACACTGAAACCAAGGTTGTTATAGTTGATGGTTCTGCCCCCGTCGTTGATGAAATATTTACCCTGCACATTATCATATTTGATCTGGTAAAATGGCCTGCCGGTAGCAAAATTGTAACTGGCGTTGAAGCCGGTTTTCAGGGGAAGTACAAATTTTTTGATCACGAGCGATGAGGTATGTTTGGCTACGAAGTTTGGTTGCATGGAACCGGGGAAATTGAGGTAATCTCTTTTGGTATCCAGGTACGAATAAGATATCCAGTAATCCACGCCTTTGAATGTTTTTTTATCTCTCCAGAAAAATTCAATTCCCTGCGCATATCCATTACCGGTATTGTTTGCCGCCACCATCCTGCCATAAATGTCATTGGCGGTTTTATACAGGTTATCATACTTTTTGTAAAACACTTCCGTACGGAATGTGCGTATAGTGCTGGTGCGTTGGTACTGCAGGATATAGTGAGTGGCCTTTGCAAAACCCACACCTGTAAACGCCGGCTGATACTGGCTTTCGGGGTTCTGGTAAAAAATGCCGTATGCAAAGGATGCCTGTCCTTTATTCTTAAATTTGTATGCAAGCGAAACCCGTGGTGCCAGGTTCCAGCGATCCATGATGGTAGAGTGCTCCAACCTTCCGCCCAGTTTGGCAGCGATATCTTTGGATATATAGAAATCTGCTTCTGCAAATGCGGCGTTCAAATGATCCTTAATGGTATTCGGGTATTGGTCACCGTTAAATAATGTATAGGTTGTTTTTTCATTGCTGTAAAAATAATCAGAACCAAACCGAACCATATTCAATCCTTTCAATCGTTTCTCCAGTACAAACCTTGCCTGTGCATAGTCTGATTGTGTTACTACTGCATAGTTTTTAAATTCATAACCTGCAGGGTTAGTGACAAGAATCTTATTATCGTTGGCATCCTGCAGTTCATTGCTGATCACATCCTTATTGTTGCTATAACTTAAAGCCGCCTGCAGCTTCCAGCCTTTGCCCAGGTTTTCTCTCCAGTTGATATTATGATAGGTATTGTTGTTTTTTAACCGGAAAGCATCTTTCAGGTTTACCGAATCGATGTCATTTACCCGGAAACCAACTTTACCCAGGCTTAAGTAACCATAATACTTGATCATACCACCTGTTTTGGTTTTGATCCTGAAATTGGCATCAGCTTCATGAAATACCGGGATATTAAAATAATCCTGTTTTTGTTTGATGACGGCAAAAGCCAGGGCCAGGTTTGTATAATTATAGGAAAGCCCCCAGGAAGCCTTCTTGTTTTTTGCCAGTTTCTGAATACCCCCACCGCCTCCAATGACCCCGAATGACAGGGTAGCCTGTGTTTTTTCGGGCAAATCGTTCGATTCCAGGATCAATGCGGAAGAAAGTGCCTGTCCGTATAAAGCAGAATAACCTCCCGAACTAAAAATGGTTCCTTTAAACAAAAAAGGATTGAATCGTCCACGAGAAGCGATCCCCGGCACACTGCTGTAAAAGAAATTGTTCACCAGGTTGCCATCTATGTATATTTTACTTTCCGACGCAGTTCCTCCCCGCACAAACAGCCCGCCTGTTTCGCCCACCTGCTGGGTACCTGGTAAGGTTTTTAAAGCCCCGGTAATATCACCCTCCGCACTGGCAGTTGTAACAATGTCGAGCGAGGTTAGCACGGTGGTCTTTTTCCGGTCGCTGGCTTCAAAAGCACCCGCGGTTATTACCACGGCGTTCAATTCGGTGATCAGCTCCTTCACATTCATATTAATTATAATATCTTTTCCTTCCAACAAGATCGTTTTCTGAAAATTGCTGTAACCTGATAAGGTACCCTCGATCACCTGGCTGCCTTTTTCGGTTGTACTGAACTGGTAATTTCCGAGCGAGTCGGTCGTGGTTCCATCGTAGGTATCCTTTAGAACGATGCTGGCACCTGCAAGGGGTTTGTTCTTATTGTCGACCAGTTTCCCGGATATTTTTACCTGCGCCATAAGCTGTCCGCCCATTAAAAAACAACCTATGTATAACAAATATTTCATGTGCGTTAATTTGACACAAACGTAAAGTAGTTTATGTTATAAACCAAATTATTTTAAAGTTATTTTTAAAATTGCCGTTTTCTATTCTCAACGGAATACAAACATTTTTTTATTACATATAATTGATAATCACAGTAATAATAAATACTAAATGAATCATATATGCATACCTCTCCCACATACAAACTTATTCACATCATTAAAAATTAATTTTTTTATGTGGAGGCAATTTGTAATTTAGCAATAGAATTTAATGGGTTAGTAAGTATAAAGGGTCAGCAGAAATGTTGACCCTTTTACTTTGTATCAACTCCAAAAATCATCGTGTTAAAAAATGATCGATGCAATTCTTCTTCTCCTTTTTTTCATTCCATCAACACAAATTTTTTTTCCTTTCATGCAGATAAAAAATTTCTGCATCGGAGTTGTGTGTTGAAAAATTGAATCCTTTTTTTTCTTTTACATTTTGCTTTTACATTTACCGCATGAGTAAAACGAAATCGGCATTCTTTTGTCAGAACTGTGGTTATGAAAGTACAAAATGGGTTGGTAAATGTCCGTCATGCGAACAGTGGAATACTTTTGTAGAAGAAGTGATCGTAAAAGGAAACGACAAATCACCTAAAGACGATTGGAAGGATTTCCATGGAGCCGGTTCCACTTTAAAAACTGTTTCGATCAATGATGTAAGCAGTGCAGAAGAAAAGAGGATCCTCACCAATGATGCTGAATTGAATCGTGTATTGGGTGGCGGCATTGTATTGGGAAGCATTGTGTTGGTTGCAGGAGAACCAGGCATTGGCAAATCAACCCTCTTCCTGCAAAATGGTTTAATGCTGAAAGATGTAGTAACCTTATACATCAGCGGAGAAGAAAGCGAACAGCAGATCAAGATGCGTGCAGACCGGGTGGGAATGATGAATGAAAATTTTTATCTCTTAACAGAAACCAATACCCAAACTATTTTTAAGGAGATCAAAAAGCTGAAGCCGCAGCTGGTGATCGTGGATTCTATTCAAACGCTTCAATCTCCATTTGTAGAATCATCCCCAGGCAGCATCAGCCAGATTCGCGAGTGTGCTGCAGAGATGCAACGCTATGCGAAAGAAACGGGCACACCCGTTTTCCTGATCGGGCATATTACCAAAGATGGAAACATTGCCGGACCAAAGATCCTGGAACACATGGTAGATACGGTATTGCAGTTTGAAGGAGACCGGCATTATGCTTACCGCATTTTACGCACGCTAAAGAACAGGTTTGGATCAACATCAGAATTGGGCATTTATGAAATGACCGGTGAAGGCATGCGCCCTGTAAACAATCCGAGTGAAATACTCATTACACAAAAAGAAGATCAGTTGAGTGGCATTGCCATCGCCGCTACCATCGAAGGCATGCGTCCTTTATTAATAGAAACACAGGCACTGGTTACCCAAAGCGTGTATGGTACACCTCAACGAACCGTGAGTGGTTTCGACCTTAGGAGATTACAATTATTATTGGCCGTACTTGAAAAAAGAGGCGGATTTCATTTCGGGGTAAAAGATGTATTCATCAATATTGCCGGTGGCATAAAAGTAGAAGATCCTTCGATCGACCTGGCCATTGTATGTGCTTTATTAAGTAGTTACGAAGATGTTTCTCTTCCGCAATTCATTTGTTTCGCCGGCGAAGTTGGGTTAAGTGGAGAGATCAGGGCAGTGAACCGAATCGAACAACGCATTGCCGAGGCAGAAAAACTCGGCTTTGAAAAAATCATCGTGAGCAAGTACAATGCAAAATCATTGGGCAAACTAAAATTCAATATTGATGTAGTTGCATTGGGCAAGGTAGAAGAAGTGTATAAATATTTATTTTAAAGTTTAGTGTTATTAAACCAAAAACGATACTGATTTTTGATAACCCTTTGACCAGTATTCTCTTACTTTTTTGCTTCTCCCCCGAGGTCCGCTTCGCTCGTCGGGGCAGGCAAAAAAAGTACTCCCGAAATCGCCTTCGCTCATCGGGACGTTCCGCAAAAAAGAGCCCCGAAAAACCCGCCTGACCGAATTCAGTCGGGCAGGAATTACATCCTTTTTTCGGGAGGGAGCCCTGATTAAGCTTTTGCACTACTGTAAACTCAAATTTAGTTCCCTGATCATGAAGAGTATGAAATTTTAAACCACTTTTAATTTCACAGCACGCTTATTCTAACCATTAATGGCCAGTGAAAATAACAAAGCCAACTGGTTATTTTCACTACCGTATTCTTTCCATATTATATTATAGCATGGTATCTTTTATGTAAAATGATACCATGCTATTAATCCGGGAATACCTGCACAATCTCGT
>JAKQKY010000220.1 GCA_029560415.1 Bacteroidota bacterium
TCTACTGCTTTTCTTTTTTGTTCAAGCTCTTCAATAGTTTCTTCCAATAAGATGGCTGTAGTTCTTTTAACCTTTTCGGTACGATCAAGCTTAAAACTGATTATCTCAAATTCTTTATCGGCATCTTTTAGGGATTTGATGAGGGCATTCCTTTCTTCTTCAGGTATATTTGTATCCTGTTGAATGGCGTTGAGTATTTTCTGAAGATGCTGGTTCATTTGTTATCTTTTTTACCACAGAGTATCGGGAGTTTGTCACAGAGTTTCACAGAGTTTTAGTTCAGGGTGATCTATAATGTTCAATAGGCAATATTCAATATTCAATTTAAATGGTCATTAACCAACAGGCTTTTCCTTTAAAGCAACACAACAAGTTGTCAGGTTATGCATTTCTAAATTTCCGCCGGTTGCCCTGGCCAGCTCTGCATTGGAGAACATTCCCAGCATAGGTACATTCCATACATTTTTAATGCCTTCAATTTCCTGCGTCATCAAAGGGCCCAATGATAGTATTCTGCCGGCACAACTAAATACTACCAGGGCATCAGCTTCGGGCATCTGCGTAGCTTTCAGGTTTTCTACACTTGTGATAACTTTTTCCATAACATCAAAATCGGGTGGAAGAGAGAAACGTACTTTAGATCCTTGTGGAACAGAACCGCTGCAGTAAAAAGAATGATCGCTCCAATCAATGACTAAGCCCGGACGCATAACGGGATCTCCTTTTTCTCTTTGTAACTGCAAGGGAAAATTAGCGGCGATTTCTAACAACAATCCTTCATTGTCGGGCGATACATTTTCGAGCCCGCCATACTTGGTGGTAATGTCGAGTACCGGAACATCATCTACAGTAAACACATGGTTGGCGATGCTTTTGGTAACCGTTCTTTCCGTTCCAACGGCTTTCCAACCACAGGTTGCCACACCTTTGATCATGATCTTGTCTTCATCCAAAGCAATACAAACAAGCCCTCTTGTACTTTCCTGCCCGTTGGTAAAAACGTATTGTTCTGAAAATGTAAAATCATCACCGGCCATTCCTCCATAAACATTTACCTCTTTTCCGGCGATATCTTCAAAACCAAAAAGTAGTTCTTCTGCATCGGTTTCCATATTACTGCCGGCTATAAAAAAGGCAGGGGTTGAAAAACTTTCTTTTGCATTTCGGGCAATCGTATTCGTTATTGCCCGGTAATTTTTTTCTGGATATTCTTCAAAATATATTTTAAAATAATTTTTATTCATATCGAGTAGCAAAATAGCTGCCGAACCCTTTTCGGTTTCTTCATCAATAAATTCACCATTGGTACTGGTTCCAAAGATGGCAATGCCAGCATCATCAAGGAGCTTACAAATGGCTTTACGATCTTGTTTGATCGATACGAAACATATGGCCAGAGTAGGCGTAAAGCCATCGGCTATGCTTTGCTGTAATGCCGTATTAATCTCTGCTGTAGTATGACCTTTGATAGATTTTGCCTGCATATTTTTATTTTATAAGTAAGATCATTTCTCTTTTAATGCTACCCAACTAACGGTTGTTCCGTGAAATTCAGGCCGGGTATTATCTAACTTGCCAAATTCCCCTAAGGAGAAAAATCCGGCCGTAGGCTTATTCCACGTGGCGGCCAATCCATCTAATTCAGCTGAAACTAAAGGCCCTAATGAAGAGAATCTGCCAATACAGGAAAAGATCAACATCGCATCTGCTTCCGGCATTTCATGTTCCTTCATTTTATTCGAACTTTCAATGACCGTATCAATCACTTCCAGGTCGGGCGGTAGCGAGAAACGAAACCTTGATCCTTCTTCGATCGGACCGCCTACCATCACCGATTGATTGGCGGTATTCCAAAGGATCAGAGGCCGCATCATGGGTTTACCTGGTGAACGTTCTACCTGTAAAGGGTAATTGATATTGAGCCGAACCAATCCTTCTGCCTGTTCACTGACCAACAGGTCTTTGCCTAAATATTTATTGATCACATCCATGGCAGGTTCATTATCGATAGTATATACCCAGGTTCCATCGCATTTTGTAATTCGTTTTTCTGTTCCAACAGGTTTCCATCCAGAAACGGCAATCCCTTTTACATCAATCTTGTCTTCATCGAGGATAACCGTTATCAGGCCGCAATTGCTTTTAAACTGGTTGGTAAATACTGCAGCGGTGAATTGTTGTGATTCCCCCGCCATCCCACCGATAACCGGTACATTTTCGCCTGCTGCATCTAATAATCCCCTGATGATATCTTCACCTGCAAGACTAATATCAGCCACAGAAATAATAAAGGCCGGGTGATCAAAATTGTGCTTACCTGATTTTCCCACATTGAAAGACGATTCATATACCGAATCATCACTGAAATCTTTGAACTCAACCTTAAAATGGTTTGGGTTCATGTCTAGCAGCAATGCCACTATACCTGTGGGTTCCATTCCCTGGTCGGTAAATTTTTCGGAAGTACTGGCACCGAAAATCAGGATGCCTTTCGAATCCATAATTGCCCTTACTTCATCTATATCATTTAATTCGGTTAAGAATACAAATGCCAGGGTAGGCTTATATCCGTCAGCCATGCTTTTATCCAGCGCTGATTTAAAGGAGGCCGTTGCATCCCCGTTTATTGATTTTGCTTTCATGAACGCTCTTTAATGATTCTCTTAAACTTCAAACAATATAAATTGCAAAAGTTACGGTTGCTAAAACCCTTATATATTGTTTTTAAATGTAATCCTTTTTTGCTCACGGTTACCAGCAACCGTAAAAAATCTACGTATTGAATCCCTGTAGAAAGAGTGGAAATAAGCAAGGGCATAAAAAAAGGCAAACAAGTTATTAAAGTAACCTGTTTGCCGGTAGGAAGAAAGTGGATCTTAAAATTGTTTGAACCGTTCGAAGCAGGAACGTTCCAGCATCTCCCGGTCATCGGGATGAGATATATTGATGAGCGCTTTGGCCCGCTGGCGCAGGTTTTTGCCAAACAAATAGGCAACGCCAAATTCTGTTACTACATAATGCATATGGGCTCTTGTGGTGACCACGCCTGCTCCTGGTTTCAGGGTTGGTACAATCCGCGGAACGCCTTTACCCGTGCGGGATGGAATGGCAATGATGGGTTTACCACCGTTGCTGAGAGCAGCTCCCCGCATGAAATCCATTTGTCCGCCTACACCCGAAAACTGGTGCGTACCAATGGAATCGGCACAAACCTGCCCGGTGATGTCAACCTCAATGGCGCTGTTGATGGAGATCATCTTATCGTTTCTCCTGATCACGTGTGGATCATTCACATAATCCACATCCAGGAAAGCAAAGGCCGGGTTATCATTTACATATTGATATAATTTGTTTGTACCAAGGGCGAATGAGGAAACAGATTTATTGGGGTGGATATTTTTACATTTATTATTGATCACGTCTTTTTCAATGAGGTCGATGATGCCATCGGAACACATTTCGGTATGAACCCCGAGGTTTTTGTGGCTGAACAGGCATTTGAGCACGGCATCGGGGATGGCTCCAATGCCCATTTGCAGGGTACTGCCATCTTCGATCATGCCGGCAATGTTTTGACCGATCTGGTTTTCGATGGGCCCGGCTTTTTCACCAAAATTGGCTTCATGGAGGGGCTCTTCGCAATACACCATCGACCTGAAGCGGCTGCTGTGAATCATGCCATCGCCATGGGTACGGGGTACATGCGGGTTCACCTGTGCAATAATGATCTTGGCGGTATTCACAGCGCTACGGGCTATATCAACCGATACACCCAATGAACAATAACCATGACTATCGGGAGTGGATACCTGCACAATGGCCACATCGATAGGCAGGATGTTCTGACGGAAAAGCTCAGGTATTTCGCTTAAAAAAACGGGAACATAGTCGGCGTAACCTTCAGATACTGCTTCCCGTACACTGGCTGATACAAAGAGTGAATTGATGCGAAAATGATCCCGGTATTCTGGTTTATCGATAAAAATATCGCCATACACACTGATAGAAACCACTTCCACATTCTGAAGACGATGTGCTTCATTTGCCAGGTGTTTTAACAGGTAGGTTGGTGTCTGGGCACTACCGTGAATATATATACGCTGATTGGATTGTATGAATGACAGGGCCTCTTGCGGACTATCATAATGAACAGGTACTCTCATAATGTTAAATACTGATTAGGCTGCAACATACAAAAAGGCTGTGAAGCCGAAATTGACCATTGTCATGTAAATCGTGATAAAGGTCAGTGGAATTCCCATTTTTTGTCCGTTCATCACTTCTAAGGTTGCTACTTTTAAAGCTAAAAGCTCATTAAAGCTTTAAATGGTTTTCAGCATTTCAATAACATGTATTGAAGCCTGAATCATGCCTCTTAAATGAGGATTTATTTTCCTGGGATACAGAGACACGCAGGCACAGAGGCACAGAGAAATCACTCCATTAAATATAATAGCTTCGTGTCTTCGTGACTTTGTGCCTTCGTGGTTCTGAAAAATAATGTTTATCTCGAAATACAATTTCTCGGAAATAATGTATACCTGTAGTTGAAAAAATCAACCATTTTGAAATTATAACGGGGATTTCGCTTATATGCTGAAAATCAATACCGGTAACAAACCGCGTTGATGTTCATGCCGGCACCAACAGAAGCAAAGAGGATCACATCGCCGGGATTGAGTTGCTGATCTTTTACTTTGTCTTTACGCACGTGGTCGAACAGGGTAGGAACCGTGGCCACCGAACTATTGCCCAGCCAATGTATGCTCATGGGCATGATGCCTTCTGGCGCCTGTGGAATGTCATATAGCTGGAACATGCGTTTGATGATGCCTTCATCCATTTTTTCATTGGCCTGGTGAATGAATACTTTTTTTAGCTGGCTGATGGGAATGCCACTTTTATCCAGGCAATCTTTCATAGCTGCAGGTACATACTTCATGGCATATTCATACACTTTGCGACCTTTCATTTTAATATAGCGTATCCTGGGATCGCTTCCGGGGAAAAACGACTGGCCCATGTGTATATAATCTACCTCTTCTATAGAATGGGTTTGTACTGATGCACTCAGCAGGCCAGGCCCTGTTTCTGTAGTTTCCAGGTATTCTACAACGGCTGCACCTGCACCATCACTGAAGATCATGCTGTCACGATCATACATATCTATTACGCGGGATAAGGTTTCTGCTCCGATGATAAGTGCCTTTTTTGCGATGCCGGCTTTGAAAAATGCATCTGCCTGTATCACACCCTGTACCCAACCAGGGCATCCGAATAAAATATCATAGGCAATACAATTCGGATTGCGGATACCTAATTGATGTTTGATGGTACTTGCCAGGGACGGAACAGCATCTGTCTGGATGGTATGCTTGATCACATTGCCAAAATTGTGTGCAACGATGATCTGGTCAATTTCTTCGGGGTTTACTTTACTATCTTCCAAAGCAGCTTTGGCTGCAATGGCACCAATATCGGAAGTAGTGAGATCATCGGTGGTATATCGTCTTTCTTCAATGCCCGTGATCTGTTTAAATTTTTCCACGACCTCGTTTGCAGGGGTAGGTAAGGGCTGCTGATTTTCGGCATAAAATACCTGTTTTGCAAAATCAAGGTTTGATTGTACAACAGGAGGAATATATGAACCTGTTCCGGTGATGATGGATCGAAGCATATGAGTATAAAAGTACAAAAAACAGGCCGATATTCCTGCCTTGGAAAGCCTGTGACATTAAAATTGAACCCGACAGGGTTAATATATTTTATCCCGCAGGCAACAAACGATAGCTCTATGGCATCGTAGCAATGTATTATTAAAAATTGTATCTTGACCTTTCGCTAATCCCGCGAAAGGATATTACCTAAATTAAAACAATGAACATGAAAACCAGGATTCTACCACTCGGTGCGGTTTTATTTCTATGCTGCACGATTTTTTTCTTTGCCTGTAAAAAAGACATCAGCAATCCCAACCCGGTGATCGTTCCGGAAGAACCCAATAATTTTGCCATTCCTGCAGCTTCACCTGTTACAGGCTCGGTAAGTGGGTTGGTTGTAGATGAAAACAATACACCGGTTCCCAGTGCCGATGTAACTTTTGGCAGTACGGTTTATCAAACCGATGCACGTGGTTTTTTCAACATCAATAATGTACAGCTCGATAAATATGTAACAACCGTATCGGTACAAAAATCGGGATACTTCAAAGCGCTTCGGGCCTTTTCTGCCAGTGCAACCCGCAACTATGTATCCATCAAATTGATTCCGAAAATCTTGTCGGGTACCATTTCTGCAACGGCTGGAGGCGCCATAAATTTAACAGGTGGAACTGGGATTACATTTCAAGCTAACGGCATGATTGTTAAAAGTACCGGGGCGCCTTACACAGGACAGGTAAATGTATATGCATCTTACATTGATCCAACCGCATCAGATTTCGATAATCGCATCCCGGGCAGCATGATGGGACAGGATACAGAGAATATGTACGTGTTGCAATCTACCGGCATGGTAGCGGTAGATCTTGAGTCATCTACAGGGGAAGCCCTGCAGTTGGCCAATGGCAAACCTGCAGCCGTAAAACTTCCTATCCCTGCATCATTGCTTGCTAAAGCACCGGCTACCATCGATACCTGGAGCCTGGATAACCGTGGTGTATGGATCAAGGAAGGACAGGCTACCCGTAACGGTAACGCGTATGACCTTACGGCTTCGCATTTCTCTTTCTGGAACTGCGATGTACCTGCCAGCGCTGTTTACCTGCATTTACATCTTCAGAACCAGGATAATCACCCGCTTCCATTTACACAAGTAAAACTCACCATACCCAATAACAATTCCTGGTGGGCATCTACCTATGGTTATACCGATAGCTCAGGTCATGTGGGAGGTTTGGTTCCTGCTAACCAGGGCATGGTGATGAACATAACATCCAATATTTATAATTGTCCTGCGCCGGTATTAACCCAAAACATCGGGCCATTTGCTACGGACACAACCCTACACGTAACAGTTACCATACCTGCATCAAACCAGGTTACTGTTACCGGTACCGTAGAAGGATGTAATAACCAGCCATTGGCAAGCGGAACTGTGATCGTATATTATGGACAATATGGAATGTATTATTCAACCGTAACAAACGGTACTTATTCCGTTACTTACCCAAGCTGCAACATCTCCGGTAATGTTAGTGTAACCGTTATCGATAATGCTAACAATGTAGTTGTTTCTTCAGCAAACATACCTGTAACCGGTTCAACTGTAACAGTGCCCTTGATTACAGCCTGTACCACTTCAACACAAAGTGTTTATAATATTACCCAATGCCAGGTAAGCGGGGCATACTATGCTGCTGTGCCTGTTACGCCTAATAATACTATTTTTTGTACAGTTGAAGTGATTACTGCCGGATCGTATACTATTGCTACCCCGGTTATTAATGGCATCAGTTTTTCAGCCACTGGCATATTTACTACACTTGGTCTACATACCATCATACTCCAGGCCTCAGGTACGCCCGGTGCAACCGGATCAAATACGATCACGATATTGGGTTCT
>JAKQKY010000231.1 GCA_029560415.1 Bacteroidota bacterium
TATCTGAACAGCCATAATAGAAAAACAATTTGCCATCATCGTCCACATACAGATCGGGGTCAATCATCCCAATTGGAAAAGCAGCATTGGCCACCTGCCAATTACCGGATTTTGGATCGGCAGTTTTATAAATTTTTACTGGCGCTGGTTCAGAAGCCATAAAATACAATGTATCATTCATTACTACTGCCGTGGGTGCATAATGTTCCAGCGGCAGGTCTTTTGTTGTGATCAGGTTCCATGTAATCAAATCTGTTGAATGAAAATAACCTCCGGATTTTGAAGCAAACAAATAATACTCTCCTTTAAAAACTACCATTGTAGGATCAGCAGCCTCTCTTCTCGAAGGCGTATCAAGACAAAAGCGGTAACTCAAATTAACAGGGTTACATAGGGTAGTTTGCTTCGGACTTTGAGCATAAGAAAAGTTTGAAACAGTTGCCAAAGCAATCACTAAAAAATATTTACATACAATTTTCATAGAAATTAATTTTATTTAAACAGTACCTGTGCAAAACTGAAAAGATTATTCCTCCATACCGGCCAGGTGTGCCCGCCGGGATATTCACTGTATTGGTATTTGATATTCATTTCATCAAACTTTGACATCATGATCTTGCAATTGTTATGTGCAATGTCTTCTTTGCCTCCCATGGCGATCCAGAAACTTTTTAAATTGCTGTTGATGGTGCTGGCATTGTTCTTCATAAAATCATACTGTGGATTAGATAGGGAAGGTTGATTGGACCACCAGCCTGAACTGAATACACCGAGGTAAGAAAATTTGTCCGTGTTCTTAATGCCAGCATATAAGGTTTGCAAACCACCCATTGATAAACCTGCCAATGCCCGTTTACCTGGTTCGGTTGCTACACGGTAATTCGTTTCTATAAATGGTATCACTGACTGCAGCAATTCATTTTCAAATGTGCGGAGAGATTGTTCTCCAAAGCCTGCAAAGCCTCCACTACCAAGATTGCCATCCATCATAACGACGAGCATGGGAGGAGCTTTTTTCGCTGCAATTAAATTGTCGATGATCAGGTCTGTTTTCCCCTGTGTGGCCCAGCCTGTCTGGTCTTCTCCACCGCCATGTAAAATGTACAATACAGGATATTTCTCTTCCTGCTTTGCATCATAGCCAGGTGGGGTATATAAATACAGCTGCCTCCAGGAGTTGGTGACTTTGGAAAAATAATTTTTGATACGCATGTCACCATGCGGTACATCTTTTAACGCATAATAGTCGCCACCAGCGAATGGTATTTCTATGCCGCTTGCCATCCGGCCCATTCCATAAAAGGTTTGGCTGGCAGGATCGGCCACTGCCACATCATCTATCAGCAACGAATAATAATGAAAGCCTTCGCTGATGGAATCAGTCGTTACAGTCCATACACCAGCAGTATCTTTTACCATATCATATTTTTTACCGAGGTCAACCTGTACCTTTTTTGCATTGGGTGCCTTGGTGCTAAATATTACCCTGCTGTTGGGTAATATTTGAGGATATGCTGCATTTCTGATATTGGTGGCAGCAGGTGCACCAGCCACAGGGTACTTTGAAAAAGTAGATTGATCAACCGGTTTAAAAATTAATTGGGAAAACATATACAAGCCATTCTTCCATACTTTAAAATCATGCACGCCGGGTTCAATAAAATAAATATGCGGAACATTATTTTGTTGCAGATAATCATGGGTTCTTGTGCTGAAACTCAGTAGCCAGTCACTGGCACCGCAGGAGATGAACAGTAATTTAATTTTCTCTTTTGCTGCAGTAATATCTGGTACCAACTCAGCAGCTGGTTTTGTATTGGGGGCAGAAGAGAAACCACCTACCCAGGCAAACTTGTCGAGGTTGCCCAAACCAAAATTTAAAGACTGTCCGCCACCCATAGAAAGTCCAGCAATAGCCCGATGCTCCCTGTCAGTTAAAACAGCATATTTTTTTTGAACGAAAGGAACCAGGTCATTCAACAGATCTTTTTCAAAATCTGCAAATGCCTGTACTTTGTCACTATCAAAAATATTTCCAATGGCACGGTCATCCTTCATGGCTCTTCCGTTAGGCATTACAACGATCATGGGTTGCAGTTTTCCATCTGCATACAGGTTATCAAGAATTACCTGTGGTTGTGCACCATTCAGCCATTCCTTTTCATCGCCACCAATGCCATGCAGCAGGTACAGCACGGGATATTTATTTTT
>JAKQKY010000235.1 GCA_029560415.1 Bacteroidota bacterium
CGTAAATGATACCTGGATGGTATATGATCAGTTTGACTGTCTCAAAAATGTAAGGGTACAGGTGTACAACCGCTATGGCAGCAGGGTGTTTGAATCACAAAACTATCGTAATGACTGGAGGGGAACCTACAGCGGTAAAACGCTGCCAGATGCCACTTACTATTATGTAGTTGATTTCTTTCTGCAGGACGGAAGGCTGTACCAGGTTAGAGGCGATGTTACCATCCTGAGATAACAAGAACAGATGAATATTGAATCATTAAGGGAATATGTCCTTGGAAAACCTTCCGTAACGGAGGGTTTTCCTTTTGGGGATACGGTGATCGTTTACAAGGTAAATAACAAGATGTTTCTACTGCTGCCATTGGATACCCAGCCATTGCAGTTCAATGTAAAATGCGACCCGCAAAAAGCGATTGAGTTAAGAGAAGAATATCCTGATGCCGTATTGCCCGGTTATCATATGAATAAAAAACATTGGAACACAGTGGTTGCCAATGGTACTTTATCCAGCAAGCAGTTACTTGCGATGGTGGACGAATCTTACAGGCTTGTATTTGACAAAAAGAAGAAGTAAATTGACTAAAATATTTGTATGCAGGAAGATGAAAAATTTTCAGACGACCCCCTGGAAAATTTGAGGATAGAAAATGAATTGCTGAAAATAAAACTGAAGGCGCAGTTTGGGGAAGCTTTCCAGATGGGTATGGGTGAAGAGATACCACCTGAAATAGAGAACCAGTTTTTAAAGAATGTGCTGGCTTTTGAACAAGCGCATACCAATACAGAATATACCACTGTGTACGAACGGATTGGCAAGCCCGCTTATAAACCTGCAGGCAAACTCACAAAAGAAGAAATGAAAGAGGCTTCAGCTGCATTGCTTACACTGATGGAGGAACAGCAAATCAACCTGGATTTTTGTGATGGTCCTTATGATGATGAGATAGTATATCGCTTTATTACAGAAGAGTTTTTTAAACAGGAGGTGGAGAAAGCACCCGTGGACGGGATGAACAGTTGTTTTATCTATGAAGATTTTCATCCCAATCACACTGCAGATATCGCAAAACGAGCCCACGAATTTTTACAGAATTTTTTTACAGCCGCTTTTAATGAACACTCAATAGAACTGGCTGATGATGTTATAACAGCGGATGGCCAGCAATTAACAAAGGAAGCGCTGCTTAAAAAAATGCACTTGTATTTTGATGCGTATGAGCACTTTACCAATGATGCGTGGACTATACCCACGATTGATTATAAACTGCAGGAAGTAGAAGGAACGGGAATGGGTTTTGCAGAGGGCATGTGTAAGTATGATGCGTTGCTTGATAATAAGGAAGCCCTGCACTTTGAAGGGCCGTATAAAATCTATATGAGACTGGAGTATGGTTTATGGCAGGTTTTTTATTTTGTGCTGCCGGGTTTTAAGTGGTAAGACAATTGTTTCTTGTTTCTTGTTAGTTCTTTTTGATTTTAGTCTGTCAGAAAGCTGGCGAGGATTTATTTTTTTTCGTATTTCCAGTGTCTTGATTTGCCTTCGGCGATCCATTCAATGGCCATCTCCATTCTTTTGTTACGGGTATCTTCTGTCTTTGCTTCTGAGAGCCAGGTAATATATTCTTTTCTTTTGCCAGGAACAAATGCTTCAAATACCATTTTTGCTTTTTTATTTTTTGAAAGTGCTTTCGAAAAATAATCCGGGATGTTCAGCTCTTTTGTTACTGCTGTTGTTGGCTTTGGCGGTAGTTTGATGCCCTGCTCATTTAATATCATCGCCTCTTTTATCCAGCCAACAATTTTTTTATTAGCAGGCAGGTCTTTTAATGAAGTTATTTTCCCCAGGTGGCCCATCGCAGATTCCGTTGCTGCAGTTTCTCTTAATACCGGATCTTTCATAATGGAGCCTTTCCAAAACCCAAAAGCACAATGTTGTTTAAAGGAAGCCATATGGCACATCATCTCACCTTTGTAATCAAAAAAAGGCATACTCCATTTCATCTTTTCCTCCACATCCGGGCAGGTACTGTGAATGAGTTCTCTCAGGTGTTCTAAAATGGGTTTTGCAAAACCGGCAGATTTGGCAATGTAGGCATCGATGGATTTGTTGTAGGAGGACATGGAGAATACTTTTATCTAGTCAATATACAGTGAAAAAGACAGGTATAAAAATCAATCACTGACCAATTTTGATATGAACACCTGGCTGGATTATTATCCCGGCGTTTTTCCTGGCAAAAAGTTTTTTGCAGGAAGCATCAATATTTACCAGTGGTATGCGTTGGATGCCTTCAGGAATGATAACTTCAACTCCCGAGCCCGGTACCTGTCCACAACTCCAGTTTAATGGATTACTCCAATTGCTGTCAACAGAACCATTCCAGTAAGCGGTAGGTTTTACATAAATAATATTAGAGAATAAAGTGCCATCAACCCGGCACCTGATCAAACGGACGGAAAGGAATATGCCGGATAAAAATAATACAGGTTCATTAGTGCCGCTAAGCTGTTCAGACATACTGGAAAAATAACCAGGTCCCCAATGATCCCATTCCCATTGATAAGAAGTTCCAGGAATGCTGCAAACAATTCTTAAAGCAGCACCATCGCAGGCCCTGATCGTATCTGCATCGATTACATTTACATAAATAAAGGCGGAGTCGCTGCATCCTTGTGCATTGAATGCTTGTATATAGTATTTTCCGGGTGCGGCAGATGATGGATTTGTTGTATTCCAGTACGTATTGGTAAATCCTGTTGTATTGTATATACTGGCTAGATCTGCCGTACACGTGTCACATGTTACATTTACGGTGGTATCGTCTACTAATGATGGGCTGGAAAAAACGCTCAGAACTGCCGGATCGGAGTATGCAGTATCGCCACAGCCATATACCAGGCACCGGTACTGATAATTATTCATTGAAGTTGTTACAGCCTGCAGTGTAAGAATTTTTCCCAATGCGTTATTTACGTTGGTGAAATTTGCTCCATTGTTTGTACTCACTTGCCATTGAAAGTCAGAGAAAGAGAGCCCACTGGCAGCTTCTGTATTGAACACAACTTTTGAGCCAGCACATACCCCCATATTCTGAGGATGCTGTGTAATTGCAGAAGGAATATGAATATTGTAAACTGTATGAATATTTGAAAAGTCATCAAAACAGCTATTGGTAATGCGACAACGATACATGTTGCGATTTGTTGAAGGTGAACCGGTAACAGCTATGTAATGAGAATTTTCATTGGGTATATTGCTGTACGTTATACCAGAATCTGTACTAACCTGCCATTGCAGAACAGGATTGGAGGTTTGCTCATTATTGATTGCGTGAATGTAGATCTGTTGACCATTACAAACAGTTTGTTCTCTTGCAGGAACAAGCTCGGGTAAGATAGTATATTGCAGTGTTGCTGTATTTGAATAAATTGTTTTACAGGTGCTGGTAATTTTACACCTGTAAGAATGACGTCCGTCCTGGTACGGAAGCCTTAATGTTGCATCTGTAGCATCACCTATATCCACAGTATAATAATCCTGCCATTGATAAGAAAGATTGTTGCCGGTTGCCACAACGCTTAATACCGCAGTGTCGCTGGAACAAAGATTTTGGCTGACAGGCTGCGTTAATATAGCAGTGCTTTCATTTCGTACTGTTAAAACAGCAGGCAATGACGTGTCAGGGGAAGAACAGTTACTGGATACAATACAACGGTATTGATAGGTGCTCATATCAAGTGTTACAGAATCTAAAGTCAGTTTGCTGTTTGTTTTACCGGTAAGATGTACAAATGTGATGCCTCCATCAATACTTTGTTGCCATTGGTAAGCGGGCGAACTTCCTGTTGCAGTAACTAAAAAATCTGCGGAAGAAAATTTGCAGGCAGATGTATTGGCTGGCTGCCCATTGATTGAAATATTAACAGGGCCAACAGATAAAATGGCTGGATCTGTATTTGTCGTTGGCCCACAGGGGCTTGCATATTCACCTCTTACCAGGTATCCATTCATTTCCGGGGTTACATTGAACAGCGTAAGGGAGTCCGGACCTCCATTCCAGCGAAATGGAGTAGCGGTTGAATTGGGGATAGTGTATTCCCAGGTAAGGCCATTATCTGTACTCATGCTCCACCAAAGACCGCCGGAAGATCCTGCAGCAGCTATAAAAGTAACGTTGCCACCCGGGCATACCTGCTGATTGACAGGATCCAGCAATATCAGCGCCGGAATGGGAGGACCACAATCCGGAACAGGCCTTTGTTGTGCTATTGAATAAGTGAACAACAGGAATGTTATAAAAGAAAGCAAACCTTTTTTCATAACGTTGTAAGGGGGTTTATTTGTAACAAGACTAAACAAATAAAGGCTATACCGCAAAACAGGTATATTAACTTTCCAAAGCGTTCCATTTTACATATCCTAAATGTAATTCATCTTGTTGAACAGACGCACCGGGAATTTTGCTGATGATAATGCTGTATTTTTCTTTTTGGTGTGAAGGCAGTATGTCAGCGATCTTAAAAATATCATCCACATCAACCCCATAACGGTCATCAATATGCGAAGTGCCATTGCCCGGTAAAGAAACATGTTTGTAAAAAGCAGTTTGCGTAGCGGCCTTCACTGCCTTTCCTTTATCAGGAGTAACAACCAGCATTTTGTAATGAAATTCATCAAATTCGTTTTGTTTATATCCGCCGAGGTTGAGAAAGAACAATTGAGGGCTGTTTGCTTTGTCATCGATTTTTGATACCACTTCAATTTTGTAGCCATCTACATTGGTCACTTCTCTCCACGCATCAATATGCAATTGGGTGCCGGGCCAGAATTGTTGCATGGCTGGTTTTAATTCGGCCAGTGAATGGGCAATGCCAAAAAAGATATCATGCTGTTCGGTGTGGCGGCCCTTGGGTGTGCAACCGAGGAGAATCATGAAGAGTTTGGGAACGAGCATGTAAATTCTTTTATGGAAAATTATGATTTAAATATCTTAACCAGGTGAAAATCAGCATCACTTCATTTTTTGTTTTTCTCAGTTTAAGTTCAATAGCACAAACTAAAACTTATAAAAATGATTCCTGTAGTTGTGTAATAGAAATCAAGTGGAAAACACCGGATCATTCAGATGAAGATTCTGTTGCCAGCCAGGTAATAATTGA
>JAKQKY010000323.1 GCA_029560415.1 Bacteroidota bacterium
CCGCACTTCCTGCACAATACCCTTAACTTTTTATATGCCAAATCCCTGCCATACTCGCCGGAATTATCGGAAGGGATACTCACCTTGTCTGATATCATGCGCTATGCACTCAGTGATGGAAACATTAAAGATGGCAAGGTGTTACTGAAAGATGAAATTGAGCACGTTCGAAACGTGATCAAGATAAACCAGCTACGATTCAGCAATAATCTCAATGTAAAAATGGAAGTGAATGGTATCGTGAATGGAAAAACAATCATTCCCTTTGTGTTGATCACATTGGTTGAAAATGCCTTTAAACATGGTGATCTGAAAAGCGTTGAATTTCCCATCAACATCAAACTGGATATCAGCGATCAGCAGATTCATTTTTACTGCAGCAACAAAAAAAATGCAGGACCAAAAGAACTATCCACCGGGATCGGGCTCGATAATATCAAAAAAAGGCTTGATCTTGCTTACGGCAACCAATACCAGCTGAAAATAAAAGACGAAGGAAATATCTACAGTACAGATCTAATCATATACACATCATGATCAATTGCATCATTGTAGACGACGAACAACATGCCATCGACATACTCACACACTATGTGCAGCAAACACCTTTCCTGCACCTGGCCGGCAGCAATACAAATCCCATTGAAGCCTTGCAACTAGTGGCTACCCAAAAAATAGACCTCGTTTTCCTCGATATACAAATGCCCGAAATATCCGGGATCGATTTCATCAAAGCCATCAATGGCAAGGCCAAAGTAATTCTCACTACAGCATATCCCGAATTTGCCCTGGATGGATTTGAACTGGAAGTGGTTGACTATTTATTGAAACCCATCAGGCTGCCCCGCTTTCTCACGGCTGTTCAAAAAGCAGTTAAGGCATTGAATGAACATAAACCAGAACCCGATACCAATGATGACTACATATTTGTAAAAACAGAATCGAAAGGAAAGCTTTTAAAAATAAACCTCTCAGAAATTGATTATGTTGAAGGCATGAAAAATTATGTGGCCATTCATCGGGGCAACCAAAAAACCCTGGTGTATACCAACATGAAAGATATTGAAGCCAGGCTTCCTAATAAACTTTTCATCCGCGTTCACAAATCATTCATCATTGCCATTTCACGCATCACAGGCATTGAAGGCAACCGGCTCATGTTGAAAGACATCTCTGCCGAAATCCTCATTGGCGAAAGTTACAAGAATGATCTTATGGAGATCATCAGGAATAAGATGATACAGTGAGGATGGGGGATGCAGGATACTGGATGCTGGATGCTGGATTCTGGATGCTGGATACTAGATACTGGATGCTGGATATCGAAGACTCTAACAATTAATAATTCTTTGTGCACATTGCATTTTTAAACCTTTGTGCACTTTGTGGTTCAAATACTTTGTTCGATTTTTTTTTAATTACAAAGAACGCTATGCTGGATGCTAGATACTGGATACTGGATACTGGATTTCGAAGACTCTAATAATTAATAATTCTTTGTGCACTTTGCATTTTTAAACCTTTGTGCACTTTGTGGTTCAAATACTTTGTTTGATTTTTTTAAACCACAAAGAACACTATGCTGGATTCTACAAATTGAAGACTCCACGAATTATTAATTTTTAATTACTAATTTCTAATTACCAACCCGTGGAGTCTACAAGCCTCTAAACCTTCTGCAACTTCCATTTCCCTTTCTTAAACAAAATATAAGAAGTAATGGTGATAGCGGTTTCCGCTACCGGGATAGCGATAAAAACCCCGATGGGACCGAGTTTCAGCGTAGTCGACAGAAACCAGGCAAGCGGGATCTGGAAAAACCAGAATCCAAAAAGATTGATCACCGTTGGCGTCCTGGTATCACCGGCACCGTTGAAAGCATTGATCATCACCATGCCAATTCCATAAAATAAATATCCCGCACTTACGATCCTTACCGCATCTATCGCATAGCCTTTAACGATAGGTTCCTTTGTAAAAAAGGATATGATCCATTCTGCGAATACGATCAATATCAAAGAAACGATGCCCATGAAAATGGCATTGTATTTTGCCGTTCGCAAAACCGATTGTTCAGCCCTCTCGGGTTGGTTGGCGCCGAGGTTTTGTCCAACCAACGTTGCCGCAGCATTGCTCATACCCCAGGCAGGTAAAATAAAAAAGATCACAATGCGGATGGCGATCTGGTAACCTGCTGAGGCATCACTATGCCCTGTATGAACCACCAAACTGGCGAGTACGATCCAACTGCCCGAACCAATCAGGAATTGCAGGGTTGC
>JAKQKY010000250.1 GCA_029560415.1 Bacteroidota bacterium
GATTTTCCTTGCATGCCAGTTTGTATTTGGAATCCAGTTTAACCTGGTAAGAACAGCCAACCCAAATATCGCCGGTACGGTAGTGATCCGTTACCCAAGTTTTATGTCTGACCCCCAGGTGTACTCGCAGTTCCTGGCGGCCACAAGTTTTCTCTGCCTGATCAAGAATTATGATGCGGTAAAATTGCCGTATAAGAATTATATCCTGCTCATCCTGTCGTTGGTGGCCATCCTGTATACCGGTGGCCGGAGTGGATTTGGCGGATGGGGACTTGGACTATTCCTGGTGATCTTCCTTGGGAATTCCAATTACCGGATTTCGGCATTGATCGCCTGCACGATCCTCTTCATAGTGATCTATAATTTCCAGGATAGCTTCCCTATTTTCAACCGTGGTGATGACCTGAAAGACAGTTACGATTTCAGGTATTCGATCTGGGAAGATGCGTTTCGGATTTTTCAAAAGAATCCATTCTTTGGCATCGGGCTGGGCAATTACAGTAATTATGTATCAGTGCACAACCCCGATCAATTCTGGATGGTAGACAATGAATTTGTGTATTTCGATCACCCGGAAAGTGGATACCTGAAGTTTTTAACCGAACTCGGTGCCCTGGGGTTCATTTGCATTTATGCATTCATACTGATTCCCATTTTCAACGGGTTGCGGCTTTATTTCATCACGAAAGACATATCCATTGTACTGCTGATCGCCGGCGTGGTAAGCTGGATGGTAGGTTTTTATACGGTATATTCATTTGGCGATGTGCGCATCAAAATATTAATCACAACCCTCACCTGCCTGCTGGCAACCAGCTATGCAAGGTTGGAAGAACCCGAACCAGAAGAAGATGAAACTGTTTAAAGCGCTGACTGCAAAATTGCAGACCAATCTTTTTAAAAATAGCCTGTGGGGAATATTATCCAATATTTTTCAGAACATTTTATTTAGTGTATTCTTCATCGTTATAGCCAGGCAATACGATACACATGACTTTGCCAATTACATCATTGCCAATACACTTTATTCATTTGTTGCCGGATTTTCTACATTAGGCCTTGGCAGCTGGTTTATCCGTGAGCTGATGCATTCAGAAGATAAGAAGGCGCTGATTGATAAATTCTTAAAAATACAATTGTACCTGGGCCTTGTTTTCTATGTGTTCAATGTAGGATTATCTTTTGTATTATACGACAGCAGCATCATACGCTCCTTATCTCTTATCATCGGTATCAATGTCATTTTTGATAACCTGATCTACATGATCAAGTTCATGAACATTGCCCAGTTTGAACAAAAGAAAAGTTTTGTTATTCTCACGGTAGAAGCCCTGTTGAAATTTTTATTGGCCTGCCTGTTGCTCATCAAAACCGTTCCCATCATTTACCTATGCGTGATGCTTATCGTTCTGCGATTGGTAACATTGAACCTGTTCATAAAATTCGGCAGTTCAAACCAGATCAATATCCGGCATATATTATATGCAAAGGTTGACCGGCAGGAAGTAAAGAAGATCGTAGCGGCCAACTGGTCGTTTGTGATCATTGCAAGCATTTCGGTGATCTATTGGCGTATAGGTAACATCATTGTTTCCAAGTATCTCACCCTGGCAGATGTGGCCAACTATGAAGTGTCATACAGGTTATTTTCCATGGCCGAAATATTGCCGGTGATCGTGGCCAGTTCTATTTACCCATTAATGATCAATGCACATAAACTGGGTGTACCTAATATGAAACCCATTTACAAAAACGCATTCCTCGCCTATGCGGCGTATGGCCTGATGGCTTATACTTTTGTGTATTCATATTCAGATATTATCATTCCATTCTTATTTGGAGAAAAGTATTTGCTAACAGCTGCATACTGTAATGAAATGTTTTTAACGATACTCATTTTTCCAACCGCCCTCATACAGGCGCATGTGTTGCTAACCATGAAACTGGAAAAACTTGATATGCTTTGTAATGTGGCCAGCCTGGTGATCAACCTGCTGTTGTGTTTCATTGGGCTGCATTATTTCAAATCCTTATCGGTGATCAATTATGCCATTTTCTTTTCATTCCTGGCATTTCACGTTGTACAGGATATCGTCCTGATCAGGAGAAAGGTTACAACCGTATTGCATGTAACTTCTTTTTATGCAGGCAGCGCTGCCATTGTGTTTGGCTTTTATTTCCTGTCGGATTATATTAACAAGATATATTTATATTTTATTTTCTGGTCGGTGCTGGGTTTGATCTTTGCAGGTGTTTTCTTTAAGTGGTTCTATAAAAAAAATGTCCCTGTAATAAGTCAACCCGAAACCGTTGATACTTTGATACCGTAAACAAATCATCATTGATTGTATGCTTTACAGGCGTGATGATTGCTTATTAAATTAACATTATGGTTGTTGTTTATTATACTTCTACTAATTTCCTGGATGTGATCCTTGAAACGATACAGAGCTTAAAAAATGCGGTAAGCCTGCATGTTGTCATTGAGATCACGCCTGCTTCCAAAAACAGCACCATTGTGAATGTGGATGACCTTTCAGGCCTGGGCCCCATTGAAACCGGGGAGCGTGTATTGGGCAAGGAAAAATGGGCCAGGTTCCAGCCATATTTTGAAGGAGTGGCCAGCGTGCAGTTTGTGGTGCATCAACATAAAAAAGCCATTTCATTCAGCAGCTTACGTACTGCGTTTACATTAGGCCGTTACTTAAAGAAGTTTAAAGTAGATGTGCTGCATTTTGATACCGTGTCTACGCGTGCCATCGGGCTGGTGCCATTCCTGCTGGGCAAAAAGGTATTCATCAGCCTGCACGATCCGGCTCCACATTCGGGAGAAGAAACCTGGAAGGATAATATTCCGAACTATGTTTTCTTTCCCATGGCCAAAGGATTTTTTTTCTATTCAGGATTTGCAAAAAGCCAGTTCAGGGAGCATTATAATCGGATCAAAAAACCTGTTTACCAGGTAAAACTTCAGCCTTACACTTTCATATCACAATTCCTGGGAAAGGAAAAACAACCTGGCAGAACAATTCTTTTCTTCGGAAGGTTATCTTATTATAAAGGGATCGACCTGTTGATAGAAGCCATTCCCCTGGTTTTGGCAAAATTTCCACATGAGCAATTTGTAATTGCCGGAAGCCCTTCATACGGATATGATATTGATGAAGCAACCATTGAAAAATACCAGGACAATGTTACTTTGCTAAAGGGATTCTTAACAACACAGGCATTGGTGAAGCAAATAGAAGCTTCAAAATTTATTGTTTGTCCATACCGCGATGCCACCCAAAGCGGCGTATTGATGACTGCCTTTGCTGCCGGAAAAATGGTTGTCGCCACCAATGTGGGCTCCTTTTCTGAATACATTGATGAAGGACATAATGGATTAATGGCCGAGCCCACCGTGGCTTCCATAGCAGAAAACATTATGAAGGCACTGGCGAATGATCAATATAAGGAGATTGAAAAGCAACTTGAATCGGGCTACTCTAATCAAACAGGCGAATTTAACCGCAGGAGTTTCCTGGAAGCCTACCAGGCAAAATAACAATCAATTAATCTCAATGATTTAGTTTTGCAGCCGTTTACAAACAACGACAGATACTATACTGTGCATATGTGTATAAAATTATACGCTAATAAATCGTAAAATATAATATTATACATACATAAATCGTTCTCTATCATTAATAAAGCTACAAGAAAATGCGTATAATGATGCTGGTGATACATTTTCCCCTGGATATTGAACAGATCCAGGGTGGTGTTCATTCTGCGGTAAGTAATTTGCTCAAGGGACTTTCTAAATTCAACATACAGGTAAGGGTGATCTCTTTTAACAAGGAAATATCTGAAGAGCGTCATGTACAATTTTCTGAAAATATCGATATTATATATTGTCCTGAAGGATCGTACCCGCTTCATTCTTTAAATTACCTGTTGAAGTGTTCTTTCAAGGTTAAAAAGCATATACGGAAATTTAATCCCGACCTGATCCATTATGAGGCCGGCGATGCATTCCTGTTCACCAAACTCTTTGGGCTTAAAAAGAAGAAATATCTTCAAACGATCCATGGCATTGCGATTGCGGAGGGAAAGATCAACCGGAAACTGAAGGTAAAGATGAGTTCGTATTTTAACGGGTTGGTTGAAAAAATGATGTTACCAAAAAATATCATTCATTTATCCAATTATTCGCACCAGATCTATAAGGATAAAAAGATAGAAAACTATACCATCATTCCCAATGCGGTGGTAGATGCTTATTTCAATTTGCCGGTTAAAACGGCAACGGATAATCGCCTGTTGTACATGGGTGTTATAGACCGTAATAAGAATATCCTGTTCCTGTTGCAATGTTTAAAAGTTGTGGTTGATCGTAAAAAACCTTACCATGTAGATGTGCTTGGAGGATTTAAAGATGAGGCATTCAAGGATGAGGTATTCAGGTTTATAAAGGACAATGGTTTGGCACCATATGTGCATTTTCACGGATGGGTTCCCCAGTCGGCGGTTGTGCCGATCGTGGGAGCGGCAGATATGCTGGTAGTATCATCGAAACAGGAGTCGCTGCCGATGGTGATCGCAGAATGTATGTCGGCAGGCAAAGTAGTGATTGCATCCAAAGTTGGCGGCATTCCCGAAATGGTTAATCATGGAGTGAACGGATACCTGGTGGATATCAACCAACCCGAAAGCCTGGTCGAAGTGCTTGATGACCTGTATAACAATCAGGTTAAAGTAAAAGCACTATCAGAAAAAGCGAAGTCTGATGCGGTGAATAAATATCATTGTGAGAGTGTGGCAGAAAGAACGATTGCTTTTTACAAAGAAGTTTCAAAGTAACAGTTTGTTATCTTGAAATACATTTTAACCTTAACCGAAACCCTACAAAATATTAACTAGACATGGTAAGATTTTACAAGAAATTCTATTTTTTCAAAGTTTATGAAAACTGGTTTGTTTATAAGTTCAGGTTATTGGATCTGTTTACACTCAATAGTCACCTGCATTTAAAAAACACCGATCAAAGAAAAGTATACGGTGTTCGCAATGATTCACATACCGTTGAATTGAACCTGGAGCAAGACCTTGATACGATCTATGCAAATTTCAGGAACACGGTAAAGCAGGAGATCAGGAAGTCGGAAAAGGAAGGCGTTGTATGTGATTTCAGGCAGGATAATATTGATGAATTTGTGCAATTCTATAATGATTTTGCCCATGCCAAAAAAATATATCCTACCAGCAAAAATCGTATCATTGAGATGGGTGACAGCCTTAAAATGAGCTACGCCACCCTCAATGGCCAATTGCTTGTAGCCCATAGCTACCTTGTAGATGAAGAAGTAGGAATTGCCCGGTTATTTCATTCTGCTTCCAAAAGACTTGACGAAACGGTAGACCGGAATGTGATTGGAAGAGCCAACAAATTGCTGACTTATAAAGACATACTTTATTTCAAAGAAAAAGGGTATAAAATCCTTGACTTTGGAGGCTACCTCGATAATGCACAAGATAAAAGCATGCAGGGCATCAATGAATTTAAAATGTCATTTGGTGGAGAAAAAGTAACCTGTATAAACTACAATTCTTTTTTGTACTATATCCTGAAAAAAGCCGCAGACAAAATCGACTGGCGTTATTAATGAATGCAGTAATGATTTATGCTATGCCGAATCACTCGAACCATTTTTTTAAAAGTATAGAGGATTGTTATGAAAGTTTTGGAAAAAATTTACGATAAGATGTGCATGAAGCAGTGGAATGTAGGCCTGGCAAGGTTTCGTCCCGATCAACTGCTGCAACAAAAAAACATCAATGCAGATTATACCTGGTTAACCATTGACACGAAAAATCGTTTTTTTGCCGACCCATTCATCTTTAAAGGATATGATGGTCATTTGCAGGTATTGTATGAAGATTTCAGCAATAGCGATTCTTATGGTAAGATATCACTCACGGCATTGAATGGACGCTTTGAACCTGTTATGACCAAGGAATTACTTGATACTAAGAGCCATCTCTCCTATCCTTACGTTTTCCAGGAAGCAGGGAAAACCTATATTATCCCTGAAGCCAGTAAAAGTGGCAACCTTACCAGTTATGAATTTGATTTTGGCAGTAAAACGCTGATCAATAAAAAAGATATTATTACAGGGCTTCCCCTGCTTGATTCAACGATATTAAAATATGAAGGTAAATATTGGCTATTTGCCACTCATCGCGGAACGCATAGTAACAGCAGGTTATATATTTATTATGCCGACCGTTTCGACGGGCCATACCAGGAACATGCAGGCAACCCGGTTAAAGATAACCTGGATGGGTCAAGGCCGGCAGGCGATTTTGTATCCATACATGGGCAAATTTACCGGCCAACGCAAAACTCATCAGAATATTATGGGAAATCTATCACGTTAAACAGGATCATTAAATTAACCGAAAAAGAATTTGAGGAAGAGGTTGTGGTGAAGATATTGCCCCCGGCAAATGGTGACTTTCTTTATGCAATACATACTATAAATTTCATAGATGACGTTATTGTAATCGATGGATTGAAACGCATTTTCATGCCTTTGGAGAAGCTGGGACTATTCATCAAAAAAAAAATAGGTTTAATTAAAAGTATTTATCCCGTCACCCAAATGTATCTATTCAACGAATACATGCTGTTGTAAAGAACCGTGAAGCAGGATAAAAAAATCAGCTAAGTATGAATGATCTGTTTAAATATTATGCTAAGAACAATTTACTCACTACCCAGAAACTAAAAGAGGTAACGCAACTCTATGAACTGAATGATCAGCAATTGCTGGAAAGATACAACGCTAATTTTCTCAAGATCTTCAGGGGCGCTTATAAAAATTCTGAGTTTTACAGGAACCTGTACCAGGAACATGGCATCCAGGTGAATGATATTAAAGAACTATCTGATATTAAAAAACTTCCCATTATTGAAAAGCCTGCGGTTAGGGCCAATATTGATAAGATCTATTTCGGTTCCAGCCTCATTAAATCGATCGGGTACACGAGCGGCACAACCGGTACCCCATTAAATATTTATCGTACACCCACCAACGTTGTTACCGAACAGGCTTACCTGCGCCATTATCGTTATAGCCACGGCTACCAATTGGGACAACCATTGCTTTCTATCCGCGGCATGCTGGATAAGAATACAACGCACAAGTTTTACAAGCAGGCTAATATCCTTTACATATCTAGCCATAACATTAATGCAGGCACGATAGATTTCTATTTTAAACTTATTAAAGATTTCGCTCCTAAGGCTGTAGAAGCCTTTCCAAGCCTGTTGTACAAGATCTGTAATGAAATGCGCCTGAAGGGATATCGCATCAGCATTCCCAATGCATTTACCTCATCGGAAACCCTGTACGGGTTTCAGCGTGAAATGATAGAACCATTTTTGGAGACCAGCATACACGACTGGTACGGAAACGGCGAAAGAACGATCTGCCTGGTGCAGGATACTGCAAACCGGTATAAGCCGCTGCCTCTTTATTCGATCAATGAATTTGACGACGACCAGATCATCACCACCGGGTTGACCAACAAGAATTTCCCCTTGATACGGTACCGTGTAGACGATATCATTAAAGTAAATGGCAACGACTTCTATAAAAACATTACTTCACCGGAGATACTGGAGATACAAGGACGTGCGGGAGATAATATAGATCTGAAAGATGGCAGCTCAGTTCCCTGCATAGACCATGCGTTTAAAGGTGTTGATCACCTGGAAATGGCGCAGGTGCATCAATATGGTACGGTAAGACCGCTCGAGATAAAATTAGTGGTTACCCCAGATTTTGGTGAATCAGATCTTAACATCATCAGGACAAAGTTTTCGAATATGGTGGGAAAAGACACGCAATATATGGTTACTTATTGTAAGGCAGAAGACCTCACCTATTCACCAAATCAAAAATATAAACTCGTCATCAAACATTAAAAAAGCGTTTTACCATTACCGTGAATCGGGCTGAAACACCCGGAGCAACTTACCACATTGAACAAAAAACCTACCATACTTATCTTTGGCCCGCTTCCCCCGCCTGCCGGTGGCATCAGCATTCATATCTGGAGGCTGAAATACCTGCTGGAACAGGAGTTCACGGTAGATTTCATTGATGAGGCCAGCACGCGTAAAAAAGCATATTACAACGTAAAAAGTTTTAATCCCTTTCCCTATTTGCGAAAAATAGGCAGGGCCGATATCCTGTATATCCAAACCGGTAGCAGGATCCTCAAAAAACTTCATATACTTACCGGTAAACTGATGGGAAAGAAAATGATCATCACGCTGCATGGATATGGCCCGCGGCGCAAGATGCCTTTTCGGGCCATCGACAGTTTTTTCTTCCGGATGGCTGATAAGATCATCCTGGTGAATCCGGATATATTCAACAGGCTGTCGCTGCCTGCCGAAAAATGCATTTATAAACATGCCTTTCTTCCACCTGTTTTGCAGGAAGAAGTGCCGTTACCTGCTCATGTTTCCGATTGGCTGCTCAATACCAGGAAATCCGGCGCTACAATTCTTTGTGCCAATGCTTCCAGGCTCGACCTGTTCCAGGGCAAGGAATTATATGGTTTAGACATGTGCATCGACGTTACCAGGCGATTGCTTGATAAGCGTATACCCGTTGGGTTTATCTATACCGTTTCCTCTACTGAACATTGTGAAGACCGGTTTGAACAATACCAGCAACAGATCAAAACGCTTGGTTTAACCAATCATTTTATGTTGTTGCATGAAAAAGTTTCCTTTGTGAAAGTGATCGAACAATCGGAT
>JAKQKY010000253.1 GCA_029560415.1 Bacteroidota bacterium
AGCTCATTCATCATCAGGCCAATGGGTATCATGGTGTCCACATCAATATTCAGGTCGTCTATTTCGGTGGTTATTTTTACAGATGAGGAAGATACATTGTACGAATCTTTCAGGTGTGTAAGCAGTTGCCCAATGTATTCCCGTGCATTAATACCTTTTAAATTATCATGCTGGTAAAGATTTTGATGTATCAATGCCATGCTTTGTACCCGGTTCTTTCCTTCCTTCATTGCTTCCGCTGCCTGGGTATCTTTTATGGAAATACTCTGCAGGTCCAGCAGGCTGCTCACTATTTGCATATTGTTTTTTACCCGGTGATGGATCTCTTTCAGCAGCACTTCTTTATCTGCCAGCGCTTTTTCAATCATACTGTTTTGCTCATTGAGCCGGGCAGTTTTCCGGCGGCTGTTACGGTAGCTGATAAATATTACCACCAGCAGGGTCAGCAGCAATAATGAAGAAAGTAACAGGTAATTTCTTTCTTTTATACTTTGCTGGTTGGCAATATTGCCCTTGGTAACATCCTGGCTCAGCTGAGAGATCTGTTTTTGTTTTTGTTCAGTTTCATATAGCACATTCATTTCGTTGATATGCCTGTTGTTTTCTTCGTTCAGCAAGGTGTCCTGTATGCTTTTGTAATTTCTCGAACAGGCATACGCCTCCTCAAACTGTTTTAACGCCGCATAACAGTTGGCCATATTTTCGTAGAAAACAGCCTGTTGTTCTTTCCATCTTCCGCCTTGCGCAGCCAGATTTGCGCCTTGCTTGTACCTTTCAAGTGCTTTGCCATATTGCTGTTGTTCAAAATAAATGTCACCAAGCCCTTGCAGGCTGGTGAGTATGATGCTGCTGTTGTTGTTTTCTGTTGCTTCTTTTAAAGACCGGATCAACAGCAGTTCTGCAGCAGCAAATTGTTTCAGACCCTTTAATGCGCTGCCTTTGTTGCCAATTGCTCCTGTAATATCATTGGGCTTTTGGTGCTGGATGGCCAGCGCTTCGGTGGCATTGGCATAATAATAAGCGCTGTCGTAGTTTTTGCTGTATTGAAAACAACTGCCAATATTCAAACTGGTATTGATCATACCCTGCACATCGTTTATGTCTTTCTTTAGTTGCAAAGAATGGTGAAGAAAGCGGATGGCATTGCTATAATCTTTTTTAGCCCTGTACAAGAGCCCGATATTATTATAACTCTGTGCCAGTAGCTTTTTATCGTTTCCCTGCTGCCTTAACGCCAGCGCCTCATAATAAGTACGGAGCGCCACTTCATAAATGCCACGGTAATGATAGGCAATGGCAATATCATTTACAATAAATGATTCTTTTAAAGGCAGCCCCATTCTTTTATAAATATTTCTTGACGCATGCAGGAAGAAAAGACAACTGTCCAGGTTATTCTTGATGTCGTAAGCAATACCC
>JAKQKY010000274.1 GCA_029560415.1 Bacteroidota bacterium
AGGTATGCAGGCATATAGCGGCTTTAATGTATCTTGAAAAGCAATATTCATTATGGAAGTATTTATGTCTTTCTCTGTCACGGGCATCGTCCTGGTCTTTGCCGGGGCCTTTTTTCTTGGTTTGGCCAAAGCCGGTCTAAAGGGGATCGACATGCTGAATGTAACCATCATGGCATTTGTATTTGGTGGCAAGGCTTCCACTGGCGTGGTACTTCCTTTGCTTTGTGTGGCAGACATTGCAGCTGTATTATATTATCACCGCCATGCACAGTGGAAACATTTTTGGAAACTGGTACCCTGGATGGCTGCGGGTATTTTGATCGGTGTGTATACAGGTAAAGACATGGATGAACTGCTGTTTCGAAAAATAATGGCGGTGATCATTGTTATTACGATCCTGATCATTGTTGTAATGGAAATAAAAAAAGACAGGGCTATTTCAAAGCATCCCCTTTTTGCCGCAACTACCGGCATTGCTGCAGGATTTACCACGATGCTGGGTAATTTGGCCGGGGCTTTTGCCAATGTATACTTTTTGGCCATGCGCATGCCAAAAAATGATTTTATTGGTACAGCGGCCTGGGTTTTTTTAGTCGTGAACTTATTTAAACTGCCTTTTCAAATCTTTTACTGGAAAAATATTACTGCAGCAAGTTTAAAGGTTGACCTGTTGCTGTTGCCTGCCCTGGCGATTGGATTTATTTGCGGTATAAAAATTACGAAAGGATTAAAAGACGACAGTTACCGAAAACTGGTTATGTTGCTGACACTGGCTGGGGCTATTGTAATTTTTTTAAAGAAATAAATGTGTAAAAAATTAAATTCATTGATAACCAGTAGTATTTTGCTGCCGGAGCAGCTTTATTAGAACTTTAAAAAAACGGTATTGTTTTTTGGCAAAGAACTTGCAAAGAGTTGCCAAATCCTAATATCAATGAGAAATCTTCGTATGTATGCTTTCCTGTTAAGTATATTAATAGCAACCTCCTGTAAAAAAGACAATGACTTTTTAAACAAATCAGGCAACAGCATGGTAACCACGGGAATCAATGCGGCAGCAGCACTCACCAGCTCAAAAATTTATTTTGTAAGTCCTTCAGGAAATGACAGCAGCAATGGGCTTTCTTCTGCATCAGCCTGGAAAACCATTGCCAAAGTAAACGCCACCGAATTATCTCCCGGCGACGTGGTGTTATTCCAGGGCGGGCAAACATTTAACGGCCGCTTGTATATCAGGAGCAGCGGCAGCGCTGGTTTCAATATCAAATTCTCCAGCTATGGCAATGGCCGGGCTACTATAAATGGCGGCAGTGGCACTGCTGTTTATGCATACAACTGTGCTTATATATCCATCGACAGTTTGATAGTGGCAGGTAGCTGGAACGCCACCACGCAATTGGGCAACGACAACTATGGTGTATTATTTTACAATGATCTCGCAGGCGGTGTAAAACTGGGTGAAGTGGCTGTGAACCGTTGCGAAGTAAAAGGGTTTGCCAAATCAGGTATTGGTGTTTTATCCTGGCCTGCTGATGGAAGCCAGAGCGGTTATTCCAAAGTTTCTGTAGTGGGCAATACTGTTCATGACAATGGCTCCTGTGGCATCACTACACTGGGACCATCACCTGCAGCAGGCAGTACAGCATATGCTTTTAACACGGTGTATGTTGGCTACAACAGGGTGTATAATAATTTCGGCGTTAAAGCAAGTACCGGCAAACATAGCGGTAACGGCATACTCATTGGTGATGCCGCAGCAGGTACTGTTGAGTATAATGTGGCATATAATAATGGCTGGTACAATACTTCCACGGCAGGCGGCCCGGCTGCTATCTGGTGTTACGATTCTAAAAATCTTATTTTTCAATATAACGAAGCTCACCATAACGGTACCGGGCCCGGCACACCAGACGGCGATGGTTTTGACCTGGATGGCGGAGCTGTTAACTGTATCATGCAGTACAATTACAGTCATGATAATTATGGCGCCGGTTTTTTGGTGTGGGAATATGGTAACGCAAGGATAAAAAATTCGGGTAATATTATCCGTTATAATATCAGCCAGAACGACAATACCAATAATAACAATACAGTGTATGGCGGTATCAGTATGGGGCCCAACTGTAATAACAACCTCGTTTATAATAACACTTTCTGGAGTGTTAAAGGTTCATCCGTATTTGTAACAGGCGGCACGGGCAATAAATTTTACAACAATATATTTGCCACTCAAGGCACAGCGCCCTGTATAGTAAGCACCAATGGGAGTTTCTTTATGAATAATAATTACTACAATGCATCCGGCTTCAGGGTAAGGTTTGCAGGAAGTACTTATACAGCGCTGGCTAATTTCAGAAACACGGGTAATGAAAAATACAATGCTGTTGCCAAAGGATACAATGTTAACCCCCTGCTCACCAGCCCCGGTACAGCTGGCAATGTGAATACCGGTAACCCGAATGTGATCACACAGTATATTCCCTTAACTGGCTCAGCCATGATCAACACAGGATTTAATTTAACCACGCTTGGCTTAAATGTTGGCACAAAGGATTTTAGAAAAGGCAGCATACCATTTGGAGGCGGGTATGATATTGGTGCCTGTGAATGGCGATAATACTTTTATGTTACCGAAGGATAATGCAATTAATGGCGTATAAGCTGTTGAACATTATCTAAAACCAGTTTATGCCCGGTAAAAAATTCTTTGTAATCACCTCTTTGCTGTTGTCTGTCTTTCTTTTTCAAAATTGCTCCAAAAAGGATGTGGGGTCAGTTGATACCGGCCAGCAGGTTACTGTACTCAATCTTCCGGAAACGCCCTTTAATTATAGCAATGTTTCTTTTCCTGCACATATCACTGCAGCATTAGCAGCTAATGATAATACCCCGGTCAATAATGCCATTACCGATGATGGAGCAACATTGGGCAGGGTGCTTTTTTATGATAAGAATCTTTCGTTCAACAAAACCATTAATTGCGCATCCTGCCACAAACAGGAACAGGGCTTTACAGATGATGCACGGCTTAGCGAGGGCTTTGAAGGTGGGTTAACCACACGCAATTCTATGAACCTGCTGAATGTGCGCTTTTATAGATCTGGAAAAATGTTCTGGGACGAGCGGGCCGGTACACTGGAAGAGCAGGTGCTGCAGCCAGTTCAGAATCATATAGAGATGGGTATGAGTATCGACAGTGTACTAGGCAGGTTAAACAGGCTCACTTATTACCCTACGCTATTTACAAGCGCCTTTGGATCCGCGGATATTGATACGGTAAGAATAGCCCGGGCGCTATCACAGTTTATTCGCTCTATTGTAACCTACCAGGCCAGGTACGACAGGGTGAAGCAGGGCCTTGAAGTGTTTACTGCAACGGAAAGGGATGGGGAACAATTGTTTTTAAATGCTACAGGGCCGGGCGGGCCAGGTGCACCCACTTGTGCAACCTGCCACACGCCACCCATGTTTTTGAATTCCGGCGCTCCGCCCTTTACACTGCCGGATAATGGGGATCCTGGAATATTAAATGAAGGCCGGTTTAAAGCCGGCAGTCTAAGGAATATAACTGCTACGGATAACCTGTTTCACAATGGCAGTATCAGCAATGTGGAAACCATGCTTAACAGCCAGATCCCGGCACATGGAGTGGCACCGCCAGACAGGGCTAAAATTCTTGCTTTTTTACGAACGCTTACAGATAATACAGTTACCACCGATATAAGGTTTTCCAGCCCTTTTAAATAGCATCTGCGCTTTTTATCATCAATAGCCGGTAACCCGTGATAGCCGTCATGCCACGGCATGCCTGTTATCAGCCGTTGAAACGATGTTTCCTGTTAGCTTTGCGGCTCATTAAGTTTCATTGCTGTCTTATACAGTATTATTAAACAAGTACCACATATGAACAGGGAGCAATACATTTTAGCAGAAGAAGCGGTTAAGCTGATAAAACCTGGAAACAGGGTATTCATACACGGTAGTGCCGCCACACCATTGCATATCTTACGGGCGCTTCAAAAACGTTACAATGAACTAAGGGATGTGGAGCTGGTAAGCATTACAACTCTGGGCGATATCAGTTTCAGTTCGCCGCTTTACAAAGACATCTTTTTTATCAACTCCTTATTTGTTTCTGAAAACAACAGGGCTGCAGTCAACAGCAGCCAGGGTGATTATATTCCTGTCTTTTTAAGCCAGATACCACAATTATTCCGGGAGGATATTTTGCCACTTGATGTTGCCATTGTACATGTGTCGCCACCCGATGCACATGGGTATTGCTCCCTGGGCACTTCGGTGGATATTGCCAGGGCAGCAGTGGATACTGCTCCCTATGTGATTGCGCAGGTGAATGAACGGATGCCGCGGACACATGGGGATGGCTTTATACATGTGAGTAAAATAAATGCCATGGTAAGGCATAATGAAGAATTGCCTGAAGTTGACTACAGTGCCAAAAATGATGAAATAACGCGGATGATTGGAGGGCACGTGGCTTCATTAGTGGAAGACGGTGCCACCCTGCAGCTTGGCATTGGTGCCATACCCGACCAGGTGCTTAAGAATCTCACTTCACACAAACACCTGGGCCTGCACACAGAGATGATGAGTGATGGCGTGGTGCCGCTGATCGAAAAAGGTATAATTGATAACAGCCTCAAAAAATTAAATAAGGGCCGCTCGGTAACAGGCTTTATGGCAGGCACAAGAAAATTATACGATTTTGTACACGACAACCCTGCCATCAGGGTGGTGGATATCGGTTATGTAAATGATACAAGTGTGATCAGGCAAAACCCGAAAGTAACGGCCATCAATAGCGCCATAGAGATCGATATTACCGGCCAGGTTTGTGCAGATTCATTTGGTACTTACCAATATTCCGGTATCGGCGGACAAATGGATTTTATACGGGGTGCATCATTATCAAAAGGCGGTAAACCCATCATTGCACTGCCTTCTGTAACATCAAAAGGCATTTCGAGGATCGTTCCTTTTTTAAAAGAAGGCGCTGGCGTAGTTACTACCCGTGGCCATGTGCATTGGGTGGTAACAGAGTACGGTAAGGTAAACCTGTTTGGCCTCAACCTTAAGCAAAGAGGTAAAGCACTCACCGGTATTGCACATCCCGATCACCAGGAAATGCTGGAGAAAGCCTTTTTTAAAAGATATGGCAGCTAATACATACGGCTGCTCCATAGCAGCCGTATGTAGAAATAATGTAATACCCAGGTTTATTTTTTACCCTTTACTTTCTTTACAGCTTTTTTAACTGCTTTTTTAGGTGCTGCTTTTTTTACGATTTTCTTTGCTGCTTTTTTAGGTGCCGTTTTCTTTACCGCTTTAGCTGCTTTCTTCACCACTTTCTTTTTTACAGCAGCCTCTTTTTTAGCCAGCTTCTTCACAGCTTTTTTAGCCGTGCTGACTGCTTTTTTGGGTGCTGCCTTCTTTACAGCCGGTTTAGCTTTTTTAATGATCTGCTGCACCTTTTCCTTTACAGCTTCCATTGCATTGCTGGTTGCTTCTGCCACTTTTTCTTTTACCACATTCAATTCGCCTGCAAGGGTTCCTGCTTTCTCAGCCAGGTTGAACAAGAGGCCATTTTGCGGTATTACTTTCTGTGCTGCTTTTTTCTTTGCCATGATGGGTAGTTTATTTTATAAATATAGTGATTAATGTAAACGGCGATTTACCGGGTAACTTTTTGGATAGATTTTTGTTTGTTGGTAAAGATATAAATCAGTGCGTATGGTATCACCCAATGTTAATGTAGCTTTTACGATCGTTATCAAAATAAATGGCAGGCTGAAAGAGTTTAATTTCCGCAAAAGAAATAACAGCCTCTATGATGGCAATACAAACGATGAATACAGTATTCGTTATTATTTCCAGTTGCAAAAAGAAGAGAACGGTGGCTGGCAGTTGAGTGGTCAGAACCTGCCGCCCTGGGTGGTTAATAACCAGCCGGTAATTGTGGAAGCCCTGGAAAGTAAAATAAGCTGACGGCTATTCGCCAAACCATAGATTATGCTGTTCTTCCACCCTTATAAAAGTGGTACGCTTGGTTAGTTCCTTAAGCGACTGTGCTCCTACATAGGTACAGGTACTGCGTACACCACCCAGCAGATCCTGGAAGGTATTGTTTACAGAACCCCTGTATTTTACCGTAACGGTCTTTCCCTCGCTGGCCCTGTATTCGGCTACACCGCCTGCATATTTGTTCATCGCTGTATCTGAGCTCATGCCATAAAATAACTTAAATTTTTCACCATTCTTCTCCACCAGTTCACCACCGCTTTCATCGTGCCCGGCCAGCATACCACCCAGCATTACAAAATCAGCACCGCCACCAAAGGCCTTACTAACGTCCCCGGGTACCTTACAACCGCCATCCGAAATAATATGTCCCTTGAGCCCATGTGCTGCATCCGCACATTCAATAATGGCGCTCAGCTGGGGATATCCCACACCGGTTTTAACCCTGGTGGTGCATACCGACCCCGGGCCAATACCTACTTTAATGATATCGGCACCTGCCAGTAACAGTTCTTCCACCATTTCACCCGTCACCACATTACCGGCCAAAATAACTTTGTCAGGAAAGGATGCCCTTGTACTTTTTACATAATCAACAAAATGTTCACTGTACCCATTGGCCACATCAATACATATAAACCGGAGCAAAGGACACTGCTCTATAATGGCTTTTAGTTTTTCTGCATCCGCTTTTCCTGAGCCGGTACTTACAGCAATATGCTGTTCGATACCTGCAGGAGCTGTTGCCATAAATTTTTTCCATTGCTCCGGCGTATAATGTTTATGCATGGCCGTAAACGCTTTGTGCTGCGCCAATGCAAGTGCCATTTCAAATGTGCCAACCGTATCCATATTCGCCGCCATTACTGGTACGCCTTCCCACGCTGTACCTGTATGCCTGAATTTGTATGAACGCAGCAGGCTTACTTCGGACCTCGACTTTAGTGTGGACCGCTTGGGTCTGATCATTACGTCTTTAAACCCCAGTTTGATATCATTTTCAATTCTCATAATAGAATGTTGAGAGAGGTAAGTTAAGCAAAGAGGACTTATCTGCCATTACAAAGTTTTACCCGGTCTCTTATTTATAAAAAATGGAATGCAGCTGGTAAAAACAAGCGGCATTCCACACAGTAATTGACATTATACGAT
>JAKQKY010000281.1 GCA_029560415.1 Bacteroidota bacterium
CTGATCCCAACCATGCAAGGGCAGCAGGTGAGGTTTGATGTAAGTAGATTTGCGGCAGGGATGTACCTGATGCGTATAAAACAGGGCATGCTTACGGATACGAAAAAAGTAATGATCGTGCGCTGATAGAAATTTGGTTTAGGTTTTCAAGCAACGTCTCCCGAACGGACGTTAGTGCATGAGCTGCAGGAGCGCCTGCCGTTCGGTGACGTTGCGATTTCAGGGTCGCAACGTCCTGGCTGCTCCCTTGGGGTCGCAGGCAGAGACATCGCTCGAAGTCATTTTCATGCAACGTTTCCCGAACGTATGCAGGCACAAGAGATGAAAAATAGCATGCTTTTTGGGCACGATGCGATTTTCGGAGCGAATTACGATTGGTAACTTTTCATTTTTTACAACCAATCCGCCTTCCTGAAAAAATAATACAACGTACTGCAAATGGAAAAGGTAAACAGGATAACAAAGTAGTATCCGTAACGCCATTGCAGTTCAGGCATGTTTTGAAAATTCATGCCATAAAACCCGGCGATCATGGTGGGTACGGCAATGATGGCGGCCCAGGCGGTGAATTTCCTGGAAACATTGCTCTGGTCAATATTGATCAGCGAGAAATTGGCTTCCATGGCGCTATTGAGTAATTCGCGGGTATTGTCCACCATTTCGTTGATGCGCACCACGTGGTCGTACACATCACGGAAATAGGGCCTTGTTTCTTCTGAGATACATTTAAGCTCAAACCGCATCAACTGATTACAGATATCAATCAAGGGCGAAACTGCCCGTTTGATATCAAGCAAATCCCGTCTGAGTTCGTAAATCTGTATGGTGGTTTCCCGGTTGGGTTGTTCCTTGAAAATCTTGGATTCAATTGTTTCCAGTTCCAGTTCCAGTTCGTGAACAATCGGGAAATACATATCCACAATAAAATCCATGACAGCATAAAGCACAAATCCTTGTCCTTTCTGCATTTGCTCCGGCATTTCCTCGCAGCGCTTCCTTACTTCGGTATAGGGGATGCTGCTGCCATGCCTTACGATCACAATAAAATTAGTTCCCACAAAAAAATGGGTTTCCCCAAATTCGGTATGTTTTTCAGGCGTTAAATGAGCTGTGCGCATTACGGCAAATATGGAATCGCCATATTTTTCCAGTTTGGGCCGCTGATGTGCATGATGGGCGTCTTCCACCGCAAGTTCATGCAGGTTGAATTCTTCCTGCACCCTGTCGAGCATTTCTTCGGAAGGATCGTGAAGGCCTATCCATACAAACTGATCTTTTGATTCCAGTACACCATGAATATCATTGAGGTTAACTTCCCCAACCCGTTTTCCATCGGCATAAGCAGCGCAGTTTACAATTTCGTTCATAAGCAAACAGACATTTAATTCCGGTGGGTTAATCTGCAAATCAGCACCATAAATAAAAAGGTGAATTTACCTGTTTTCCATTTGCCGTTTAAAAAAAGACCACGATTCCAGGTAAACATCAATATCATTCGGATAGTCATGTTTACCGTTATTCACTTTAAAAAGCACCACTTCGGGTTTCCCCTTTTCGGAATAACTATATTTTTCAATGGTTTTACCATCACCCGGGTCAATATCAGGCAGATTTTCTCCTTTGGGTTTCTCGCGGTACCCGGCAAGAAATGCCCAATACTCGAAGGTTTGGTCGGTAGAACGAACCTTTCCCCAAAATGCCCCGGAAATGGTTATGTCACCTCCGGTATAAGGATTTACACCATCACTTGTGCCATTGGTAATCATTACCGCTACGGGTACTTTCTTTTCGGGACAATCGAGGTATCCGGAATCGGGCAGGTTGGCAATAATGGCGGAAATAGCTTTCAATTTTTCAGGCATAGTCAGGGCTAATTTGTAGGCCATGTGACCACCTCCGGAAGTTCCGATTGCAAAAATCCGGCCTGGATTCACCTGATATTTTTTGACAAAATAGTCAATCATTTGACTGAAAAAAGCGTTTTCATCAATGTTTTTTGCGTTTGCTTCCGATGTAGCCATTCTGCGGCATTCATTCCAGAAATTTTTATAACCGTCTGGATAAACCATCAATAAATTTTCACTGGCAGAAA
>JAKQKY010000294.1 GCA_029560415.1 Bacteroidota bacterium
CAAACCCAAAATATCGGCCTTGGCTTCTTCCAGCCAGCTGCTTTGTTCCTGCAATGCTTTTCTTACCGTTCCTTTTCCGTTGATGGTATTTTTGATACCAAGCCCATGTGCCACTTCATGAAACATCACATCTGCAAAGAAGGCATCAAACTGCACCATCGATAATTGAGACGGATCAATAAATTCTTTTGCGATCGGTGTCATGATCTTATCAAACTTTGCCTGCATGGCATTCTTTAATTGCAGGCGGCGGGTACCCTTTGTTTTTTGCAGTTCTTCATCATTCGGAAGGTTTACAGCAATCGTCTTACCGCCACTGTTACATTGTCCGGCATAATACACAATGTTATATGCATTCAGGTCAGAGGAAGTGCCGGGCTTTTCTGTTTTGTATTTTGCATCCACTGGTATTCCTTCCTGCAGTTCGGGCAGCATCGCTACATACTTAGCCAGACGCTGGCTCCACTCTTTATCTTTTATCAGCACATAGGCCTGGTAGGCATTACGGTAATTGTACAAGCCATCTTCATAGTCTTCTATTGCACCGATCACTATATCAATGCTGTTGTTTTTCATATCTAGCCATACGGCGTCGCTTGCATTGTAATTGTCATTCACTAATGTTTCGGCACGTGCCAATAAATATTTTTTCAAACCAGGGTCATCAGCAAAAGAAGCAGCTTGTTTTAATAATCCGGCTGCCTTCTCCAATGGTTCTTTGTAAGCAACATGATAAGGGATGGAGTATAACTTGCCTGCACTGTCTCTCCTCACAATAGAATAATGACCATGCTTATCTGCAACAGAAGATCTATCCAGTTCGTCTTTTGTCATATCAGCAGGGTAAAAGCCGGCACCTTCCGGTTTTTTGCCCACACCTGTTACAAAGGGCGTATCACTGTTCAGTTTATCCCAAGGGCCGTAATTGATATTGATAAATGCTTTTGTATCTGCGTCTGTAACCGCATTCAGCAAACTGTCTTTATTACCCCCATAGCATTGTTGCCAGTAAAGGCCATTCATGATATCTGCAGCCTGTATCAGCAATGGCAGCATTTTCTTTTCGTTTTCTGATAAAGCGGACAGATCTGCTGTAAGTCTTACAGTTGCATAACCTGCCAGCCGTTTGCCTGCATACGACTGGGTTGAATCATTTTTTGTTTCAATTGTTGCAGATTTGTCATCACTGTTATTGCAGGAAGCGATGATGAGC
>JAKQKY010000295.1 GCA_029560415.1 Bacteroidota bacterium
CAAACCCAAAATATCGGCCTTGGCTTCTTCCAGCCAGCTGCTTTGTTCCTGCAATGCTTTTCTTACCGTTCCTTTTCCGTTGATGGTATTTTTGATACCAAGCCCATGTGCCACTTCATGAAACATCACATCTGCAAAGAAAGCATCAAACTGCACCATCGATAATTGAGACGGATCTATAAATTCTTTTGCGATCGGTGTCATGATCTTATCAAACTTTGCCTGCATGGCATTCTTTAATTGGAGGCGGCGGGTACCTTTTGTTTTTTGCAGTTCCTCATCATTCGGCAGGTTTACTGCGATCGTCTTACCGCCACTGTTACACTGGCCTGCATAATACACAATGTTATACGCATTCAGGTCGGAGGAAGTGCCGGGTTTTTCTGTTTTATATTTGGCATCTACAGGTATGCCTTCCTGCAGTTCGGGCAGCATCGCAACATACTTAGCCAGGCGCTGGCTCCATTCTTTATCTTTTATCAGCACATAAGCCTGGTAGGCATTACGATAATTGTATAAGCCATCTTCATAGTCTTCAATAGCGCCGATCACAATATCAATCGTATTGTTTTTCATGTCGAGCCACACCGCATCGCTTGCATTGTAATTGTCATTCACCAATGTTTCGGCACGTGCCAATAAATATTTTTTCAAACCTGGGTCGTCTGCAAAAGCTGCGGCTTGTTTTAATAATCCGGCTGCCTTCTCCAATGGTTCTTTGTAAGCAACATGATATGGAACCGAATAGAGTTTACCGGCACTGTCTCTGCGTATGATGGAGTAATGACCATGCTTATCTGCAACATCAGATTTGTCCAGTTCTTCTTTTGTCATACCAGCAGGGTAGAAGCCGGCACCTGCTGGCTTTTCACCCACTCCTGCTACAAAGGGCGTATCACTGTTCAGTTTATCCCATGGGCCGTAGTTGATATTGATAAATGCTTTTGTGTCTGAATCTGTCACAGCATTCAGCAAACTGTCTTTATTATCTCCATAGCATTGTTGCCAGTAAAGTTCATTCATGATATCCGCAGCCTGAATCAGCAACGGCAGCATTTTCTTTTCGTTGTCAGATAAAGCGGACAGATCTGCTGTAAGTCTTACAGTTGCATAACCTGCCAGCCGTTTGCCTGCATACGACTGGGTTGAATCATTTTTTGTTTCAATTGTTGCAGATTTGTCATCACTGTTATTGCAGGAAGCGATGATGAGC
>JAKQKY010000321.1 GCA_029560415.1 Bacteroidota bacterium
AATCGTTGTATGCATAACCTTAAAATGAAAAGTAAAAGTATTGGGTGAACGGGTCAATGAAGATGCCCCCTGGAATCAGGAGGTTAATCGGGGATTATCCTCGATGGTTGAGCAGGTCGAGATTACCGTGCAGAATGGGCCTTATGGTGGCAATTGAGTTGATGATTCAAAGATATATTTTTAAACTGACTTGTAAAAGTAATGAGGAGGAAATTTTAGTACAGGCACTGCGTTTTTTTCAAATATTCCATAAACCGTACTGCCGCTGCCACTCATTGAAGCATAGATTGCACCTGCCTGGTAAAGATTTTTTTTAATGTGTTCAATTTCAGGATGAGCTTTGAAAACAGTCTCTTCAAAATCATTGATAAAATATTTTTGCCATGTATGTACTGGTTCGTGGATGTGTTTTAAAAGGTCGGTTCCTTCCCTTGGAATGATCCCGGCAAAAGCTGTTTTGGTAGATATATGAATGCGGGGATTGACGAGTATGATTTGATAAGATGAAAGATCCACATCTATCGGGCTAAGCTGTTCACCGCGGCCCGTTACGTAACAGGGTTTATTGAGGATAAAAAAGGGACAATCACTGCCCAGTTCAGCTGCATATACCATTAATTTTTCAGTAGAAATATCCAGGGAAAAATATTGATTCAGCATCATCAGCATCGCAGATGCATCAGCAGAACCGCCACCCAGGCCGGCTCCTATGGGAATAGCCTTGTGCAGGTGCATGGCAACATCGGGTAATGAAGGAAAATCACTTTTTAATAAATGATAAGCTTTCAGGCAAAGGTTATCAGCTTCCCTGCCATTGACCTGTATTCCCGTTTGACTGTAAGTCGTTGAGGATTCTTGTTTGGAAGGGATGATTTCGATCGCATCTTTTAATGGAATGGGATAGAAGACAGATTGCAGATCGTGGTATCCATCGGCTCTTTTACGAATTACTTCTAAACCGATATTTATTTTGCCATTGGGAAATGATACCATGCTGATGTTATGATTGGCTGTGCAGAAAA
>JAKQKY010000357.1 GCA_029560415.1 Bacteroidota bacterium
GCAATATTTGAAAACCGACCTTCCGGACCAGAAGCGCCACCATAGTATGTACCCCAAAGTCGGGTGCCATCAGAATTAAATTTCACCAGAAAACCATTGTTATTTTCTTTTAAATTCTGGAATCCCTGAAAAGCTATTCCCGTGAAACTATTTGTTGATCCTGCAATGAAAACATTACCTGTGGGATCTACAGCACAGGATTTGGGTGCATCAAAATCAGTTCCTCCATAATAGGTACTCCAGATTCTCGAACCATTCTCATTAAATTTTACCAGGAAGCCATCATAACTCCCTGATAAAGAATTTTGAAAACCTCCGGATCCAATTCCAGATGTGCTGTTGGTATAACCATAAAGAAATACGTTTTCGTTAGAATCAACCTGGCATTTGGGCTCTTCTTCAGACATTTCTCCACCATAATATGTTGCCCATAGCCTTGAACCAGCTGCATTGAATTTTACCAAAAATCCATCTTCATTTCCACCATAGGTATTTTGGAAGCCCCCAGATGCAATACCTGCAGCGCTTTGAGTTGACCCGGCAAGGTATACATTTCCTGAACCATCAACAGAACATGAGTTTCCCCATTCATATTCATTACCACCATAATAAGTTGCCCAAAGCCGAACTCCATTCCTGTTAAATTTAACTAATATGGCATCCTGAGTGCCTCCAAATGAGTTTTGAAATCCATTTGATGCGAGGCCAGGGTAACCGGTGGATCCCGCCAGATATACATTACCAATACCATCAACAGCTAAAGATCTGGCAATATCAAGATTTGCTCCACCATAATAGGTAGCCCAAAGTCTTGCACCATCTGACCTAAATTTAACCAGAAATGCATCTACACCCCCTCCAAATGTTCGTTGAAAAGATCCGGATGTTGCAATTCCAGTCGCACTTTCTGTTAACCCAGCTAAATATATATTTCCAGTAGCATCGGCTGCACAGGATGTACCACCATCATTACCACTCCCCCCATAATACGTCGCCCACACAATACTCGGGTCAATCGTTAATGCCTTGTTCTCATTATACTCCGGCACTGCAAACCCAAGTGTATTGCCTTCCAGTACAAACCTGCTTGCAACCTCCCTGCCTTCCTGCTGAAAACTAAACGGCTTTTGTTCGGTTACTTTTCCCAGCGGTGTTTTTATATGTAGCGCACCTGCTTTATCCAGATCCAGGTTTTCAGCGCCCTTGTACTGGAGTTTGATATCATCAATATCCCCGCCCGGCTTTACTACAAAATCATACTCCAGCATGCCCTCTTTTACATATACCACCCAATCAATATTCGGGTACACTTCTTTATAAGTTATCCGGTTATAGTTTTTAACACCGGTTATTCCATCAGGGCAATGGGCTAGGAAGAAATTTTCCACATCTTCTCCTGCGCCCTCTTTGATTACCTTAGGATTGGGATTGGCACCTTTCAGGCTTAGATCGAGGCGGTAAAATTGGGTGCTGTCCACTTCTTCCAACCCATGTTTGAAAACCATTTTGTTATCCTGAACCGGCTTTGCAAATTCGCGCCTGAACTGATAATGAATACCAGTGGCCGTTAAAAAGAGTTTTACGCCCTCATTTTGGGCGGTAAACAAAATATCGGGCCGCAGCCTGCCATTGAGGTCGGCTACCTGACCCTTGTTTTCGGTAAACCGAAGACCCTGCCCGGCAAATTGCCTGTTTACCTGTTGCAGATCGGGAGTTGGTTTGGTTTGCGGCTTTTGGGGCATCCTTTGTGATGAGCCGGCCGTTGATAAAAAAAGCAAGCCCATTAATAATATGGGTAAATAGAAATATTTTTTCATAACACCGTGTTTTGAAGGTGAAAAAACAAATTGCCATCAAAATGCTTGATAATCAATCTCAAATACAATAACAGGCAGTTTAGCCTGTCCTGTTCAAACCTGCAAGTTCTTTATTAATTGTTGCAATAAAAGTGACAAATATCACTTTTACGAATCATAAGTTATCCCCAATCTACAACACTTTACGTTGATCCACTCCAATTAAAAATGAGACGCGAAGCTTCCTTTTATCCGAGAAATACCAGGATAACTATCGCGCAAAAGAGGGAGTTATTTCCGGCGTTTAAATCCTGCTAAATTGTTTAGATTGGACTTTCAACCTGGACTATACACATGAATGGCACCACCAACAAAAAAGCCGCTCCTTTTCGGAGCAGCCTTTTTGCAATTTTTAAATGGTTAATCAATTTTTGTTTTAACGCACGATCATCACTTTTTTGGTCTGTTGCGTAATGCCTTGTTTTACCTGCAGCAGGTAATAACCTGAGCTCATCTTTCTTACGTCGAGGCGAACCTGCTGGCCCGGTACAGACGGAATAAGACTCTCGGCCAGTACTGCTTTTCCATCAGCCTGCATCAACTGCATTTCAACCTTTTTACCTGCTTCGAAACCATTGATGGTTACAACGATCTCATCACGGGCAGGGTTGGGATAAAGCGTTACTTCAGGAGTGGTTGCTTCTGCATTTACAAGCGATTTACCTGTTTTATCCTGCATCACAATTTGTGGAGGTACAGGGCAGCCTGCATCTTTGCCACCGGCTACACAATCATTATCCTTACCATCGCAAATTTCAGGAGCACCGGGATAGATCGTAGCATCAAGGTCATTACAATCACCATTGGCAGCTACAAAACCTGAAGGTTGGGTACACTGTACTTTCGTCCAGCTTGTTTTGCCAATACCATCACCATCCTGATCGCGGTACCATGTTGTCACTATAAACCCTTCATCCACTGTTCCATCGCAATCGTTGTCCTTACCATCGCAAAGTTCGGGAGCGCCGTTATAAACAGTATTGTCATTATCCTTGCAATCATTATTATTGGCTACATATCCTGCGGGTTTAACAGCGGCTACTACTGAAACATTCGGATTTCCCCTGCCATCTTTATCCACGTCGCGATACCAGAGTACTGCACAACCTTCGTCCTTCACGCCGTCACAATCGTTATCCACTCCATCGCAAACTTCGGTAGCAGCAGGGTTAATGGCATTATTTAAGTCGTCACAATCACCGCTTAAAAGTACAAATCCCGATGGTTGGCCACACTGTACTTTTGTCCAGCTTGTTTTACCATAGCCATCTCCATCCTGATCGCGATACCAGGTGGTTGCGGTTAACCCATTATCTATTACCCCGTCACAATCATTGTCCTTACCATCACAAAGTTCTGGTGCACCGGTGTAAACATCGGCATCATTGTCTTTGCAATCGTCGTCATTGGCTACAAAGCCTGATGGCTGCAAACAACTCGTTCTTCTGTTATTCGGTGTGCCTTTACCATCACCGTCAGCATCTCTGTACCAGGTTGTTGGTGCTAATGTAACAATCGAAAATCCGTTGGCACCAGTATTGCCAAATGCATCGGTAACTACTACATTGTAAGTACCCGGACCCAAATTGGTTATATCCTCGGTTACAGCGCTGTTATCCCATGCATAGGTAAATGGAGCTACACCACCGGTAACGGTAATATCAATGCTTCCATTTACAGCAACTGTACAGTCATCATCGGTAGCTATGCCATTTACCACTACTGCTGAAACGGTTTGGCAGGTGCCACCGGCAGGCTGAAAACCTGTTGCAACAGGATCGGTATCGGTACCACTGAT
>JAKQKY010000358.1 GCA_029560415.1 Bacteroidota bacterium
TATCAACTGCTTCATTGAATAACACATCAAGTGTGAGAGAGCTGGTTGCGGTGGCAGATACAATGGCAGGCGGCGTAATATCAGGCACAAAGGCCTGCACAGCGATATCATCAAAAAAATGACGTTGCGAAAAACTGGCTACGGTGCTTTGCCTGATTAAAATACCAAAGAAAGAAGAAGTATTAATCGAGTTGTCCGTTACGGTTCCTTCTGTAAAAAAATTGTTGCCGCCACTCAGGTCTCGGTATAGCTTCCATTCGTTGGCAGCATCCCGGGTGACTTTTATTTTGATGATATTGTTGCTGCTGTTGGTAGCTCCATCCAAACCGTCAATGATCTTTGTACTGATGCTACCGGTTCTTTTGTACAGGGCAATTTCATCTGCTGTATTGCCAATTTTTACAAAATAGCCATCGGTGCTGCTGGCAGAAAGATCATTGGCAGAAGCCACTAAAAAAACATCCACATAATTAGTGGAAGAAGTATTGAAAGTGAGGTTTACAGTAAACTCCCATTGTGCGGTTGTTGCCAATGCGCTGGGTGTGGTAATATAAAAAGTACTGTTGGCAACAGTATTATTGCTCTGTAGTTGGCCCGATGCATTCACCGTCCAGTCGCTGCTGAGGCCTGTCCATGCAGGGTTATTGGTGAAATCACCATCCGAAAAATTGTCTGTAAACTGTGCCTGCAGGCTGCCCGTAAACAGAATAATTACCAATAAGGCAAGGAAGATCTTTCTCATAAACTAAGCTTGTTTTTAAAGATAGTTAGTTTATGGATTGGGGAGGTTTTTTTTTGAAGAATCTTACGTATGCAGTGGCGAAGGAATCAGTTCCTGGAGCAACCTTAAATCGCTTTTAATAAGCGATAAGTTCCATATGATCTGCTGCCGGCATTTCATCATAGGTTTTCCCGTTGAGTAATCTTCCGGCTTTCTTTTTGTTGGTGCCGCCCCATTGTTTGAAGAAGAAGGCAACTTTCGATTTTTCACATTGTTCTTGAATGTCCAACACCCAATCTGCATCCATTGGCCTGGGTGTTCTGCCGCTTTCACCCCCTACAATTACCCAATCAATTTTTTTCAAATTCATTTTTGGTATTGGCCCGATCAACGGTTCACAAGAAAGAAATTTTGTCCTGGCATTTGTTTTCCTTAGATCATCAATCCTGTTGGTAACTCTTGAATCTTCTACTGACACACCCATCCAGATATTGTGTGTCCAGTTGAGTTCTTTGTGATACTTTAATAAAACATCCGAACGCTTTGTAAGAACCTGGAAAGTGTGCTGTGGACATTCATTCATAGTGTGAAAAACCTTTTTAATAAATTCTAAGGGAACATCTTTATGAAAAAGATCACTCATGGAATTTACAAAGACAACTTTTGATGACTTCCAGGTTTTGGGTGTTAATAAAGCATCTTCATGTGTTCTGATTTTAAAACCTTTGCTATACTTATCAATACCCATTGCCTGC
>JAKQKY010000374.1 GCA_029560415.1 Bacteroidota bacterium
CATCAAGTCAATGTTTAAAGTTGTACGATATGGCATAAACGCCATGCCTGCATGGCAGACACAAATGAGCAACAAACAAATTGCCCAGGTATCAAGCTATATTAAAACTTTACACGGAACCAATCCTCCTAATCCAAAAGCCCCGCAAGGCACATTAATGAAAGAAGAAACTGTACCATCAGTTCCGGCTGCAGATTCCGCTGCGCAAACGAAGAAAGTTGCCATGAACTGAAAATAATGAGCGTAATAAAAGGAGTGTAAGCAATGACTAATGATCTTAAGACAGAAGAACCGAAAAATGAATCGTTTCGTGACCGCATAGCCACGGTGGATGCCAAAGGCAAACGCAACTGGGTATTTGCCCATAAACCGAAAGGCCGTTTTTACAATATCAGGACCATTGTCAGCTTAGGCTTCTTTATACTCTTTTTTGCCATGCCATTTATTAAAGTAAATGGCAGGCCTTTTTTTCTGTTCAATGTACCCGAAGCAAAATTTATCATTTTTGGTAAAGTATTCTGGCCACAGGACTTCTTCATCTTCGGACTGACGATGGTCACCTTTATCATTTTCATTGTGCTATTTACCGCCGCATTCGGCCGGTTGTTCTGCGGTTGGGTTTGTCCACAGACGGTATTTATGGAAATGTTGTTCCGTAAAGTGGAATTCCTGATCGAAGGAGACGGACCTAAACAAAAAATGCTGCGGAATTCGGGCTGGACCGGAGAGAAAATCAGGAAGAAGCTGACCAAGCATCTTGTCTTCTTTCTGCTTTCATTTATTATCGCGAATTTCTTTCTGGCCTATATTATCGGTGTCGATGAACTGAAGAAGATCATTACAGAACCCATCAGCCAGCACTTTGTGGGCTTTATGGCTATTTTGATTTTCTCGGCTATCTTTTATGCGGTATATGCCCACTTCAGGGAACAGGCCTGTACAGTAGTATGTCCATACGGAAGATTGCAAAGTGTACTGCTGGACCGCAACTCCATGATTGTTGCTTATGATTACAAACGTGGGGAACCCCGTGGCAAATATAAAAAAGACCAACCGGCTGATGCGATACTGGGCGATTGTATTGATTGTCACCAATGCGTTAAAGTTTGTCCAACAGGTATTGATATCCGCAATGGTACCCAGATGGAATGTGTGGGTTGTACCGCCTGTATAGATGCCTGTGATAAAATGATGGATGCAGTAGGAAGACCCCGCGGTCTTGTACGCTATGCGTCTGAAACAGGTATTGCTGAAGTCGCCAAATTACGCTATACTACCCGGATGAAATTCTATACAGGTTTATTGATTGTTCTGACCGGATTACTCACGGTGCTTTTACTGACCCGTAAAGATGTGGGCGGAACCATCGTTCGCGCTGGTGGAATGCTCTTCCAGGAAAGAGGCGCCGACAGTATTTCCAATCTGTATACCATTAAACTGACCAATAAAACGATGAAGGATATCAACCTGTCATTGAAACTGGAAGATGCCCCAGGACGTATTATTGAAGCCGCAGGGGAACAAATTCTGGTGAAAAAAGAAGACCAGGGTAAAGGCTCCTTTTTTATTGTATTGCCGAGAAACTATATCAGTAAGCGAAAACTCAGCCTCCGGGTTGGATTATATGAAGGTGATAAAAAAATCACGACAATAAAGACTAATTTCATGGGACCTTTTAGCCTTCACTAAAAGCAACCAGACAAAAACCAATTATTATGAACTGGGGCAATCGCTTAGTACTCGTTTTTCTTGTATTCGGAGCCGGTATGGGCTACCTGGTCTACCGTTCTATGAATACTGACTATGAACTCGTAGAATCCGATTATTACAAACAGGAGTTGCGCTACCAGAATGTGATTGATGAACACAACTCAGCCACCGCACTTTCAACAGCTGTTAATATTGAAAAAAAAGAGGGCGCCCTCCTCATTCAGTTTCCGGAGGAAATGAAAAATAAATCACTGACCGGTGAACTTTATTTTTACTGTGCCTACGATTCTAAAAAAGACAAACGGGTGTCGCTGCAATCTGACAGTAAAGGGGTACAGACCATTCCCCCCGGCACCATCCTTCCCGGTTCTTATACGGTAAAGATCAAATGGAGCAACGGCGATAAATCCTATTATTCCGAGCAAAACTTATCTGTACTTTAATCATGCTATGGGCGGCCATGATATCAGGTTTAACACTTGGTGCGGCCGGCAGCCTGCACTGTGTGGGTATGTGCGGTCCACTTAGCCTGGCCCTTCCTACCGGACACCTGTCCAGGACAAAACAGTTTTTCTCCCTGCTGGTCTATCAGTTTGGACGGATTATTACCTATAGCCTGATTGGATTACTGTTCGGGCTCGCTGGCCGCCGGATTTATATCAGCGGCTATCAACGCTGGTTCTCCATCGGGTTAGGCATCCTCGTACTCGCCCTGGCCGTTATTTATTTTGTACAGAAAAACACTGTACATTTTGCCTTTTTCAACCGCTTTTATAATAATATCCAACGCCTGATTGGACGCATACTCCAAAAAAATAAAGGCCCGTTGGGTTTTTTCTGGCTGGGACTGGCCAATGGGCTATTGC
>JAKQKY010000388.1 GCA_029560415.1 Bacteroidota bacterium
AACAAACTTTCTTATGTCTGCTGCGTTTTCAATTATTAATTACTAATTTTTAATTACCAATTATCCCTCAAGTCTCTCCTTAATATCCAACCCATGCTTCCTCGCAAAGTCTTTCGCCACATCATATCCCGCATCGGCATGACGTATCACACCCATACCCGGATCGTTGCGTAACACGCGGCTAAGCCTGGCGGCTGCATCAGCTGTACCATCTGCAACGATTACCATGCCCGCATGAATGCTGTATCCCATGCCTACTCCACCACCATGATGCAGGCTCACCCAACTGGCCCCCCCGGCTGTATTCACCAATGCATTAAGGATCGGCCAATCGGCTACGGCATCACTGCCATCGAGCATGGCTTCGGTTTCCCTGTTCGGACTGGCCACAGAACCAGTATCAAGATGATCGCGGCCGATGACGATGGGTGCTTTTACTTTACCCGTGCGTACCAATTCATTGAACGCAAGTCCGGCTTTCTCCCTGTCGCCCTGCCCGATCCAGCAGATACGTGCAGGTAATCCCTGGAAGGCAATTCTTTCCTGCGCCATTTTCATCCAGCGGAGCATACCTTTATTTTCAGGGAAGAGTTCCATCATAACCTGGTCGGTTATCCGAATATCTTCCGGATCGCCGCTTAGCGCAGCCCAACGGAACGGACCCTTACCTTCACAAAATAATGGACGAATATAGGCAGGTACAAAACCTGGAAAACCAAAGGCATTTTCCAGTCCTCTTTCTTTAGCCCTTGCCCGAATATTATTGCCATAATCAAAAGTAATGGCGCCCATTTCCTGCAGCTTTAGCATCAGTTCCACGTGGAGCCTCATGCTATCGTAACTAAGGTTGATGTATTGATCAGGATCCTGTTCCCTTAACACATTGGCCTGTTCATTATTGAGGGTATGTGGAATGTAACCGATCAAAGGATCATGTGCCGATGTTTGGTCGGTCAACGTATCGGGAACGATCTTTCTTTCGATCAGGCGTTGCAGTAAGTTTACTGCATTACAAAGTACACCGATGCTGATGCCTTTCCCGGCTGCTTTGTATTCAAGGGCTTTATCAATGGCCTCGTCAATGTCGGTAAATTTTTCATCGAGGTACCTGGTCTCTATACGTTTGTCGATGCGCCACTCTTCCACTTCTGCCACCAGCGCTACTCCTTCATTCATGGTTATGGCCAATGGCTGAGCACCGCCCATGCCCCCAAGCCCTGCCGTTACATTCAAGGTTCCTTTAAGCGTACCTTTGAAATGCTTGTTGGCGGCGGCTGAATAGGTTTCATAAGTACCTTGTACAATGCCCTGGCTACCGATATAGATCCAGGAGCCTGCGGTCATTTGTCCGTACATCATCAGTCCTTTTTTCTCCAACTCATCAAAGTGCTCCCAGGTTGCCCATTTTGGTACGAGTTGTGAATTGGAGATCAATACCCTTGGAGCGTCTTTATGCGTTTTGAGCATGGCAACAGGCTTTCCACTTTGTATAAGAAGCGTTTCATCTTCTTCCAGTTCTTTTAATGCTTTAATGATGAGATCGAGTGATTCAATGTTGCGGGCCGCTTTTCCACGACCACCATATACGATGAGTTCTTCAGGTCGTTCAGCCACATCCGGATCAAGATTATTAAGCAACATCCGAAGAGCCGCTTCCTGAACCCATCCTTTACAGGAAAGCTTGCTGCCAGTTGGTGTTTTGTATTTTGCATAATCGTATGCTACTGTCGCAATAGAAGACATGGTAATGATTTATGTATTTTTTTGAATGATCTGAAGGAAATAAATTACAGACAGTAAAATTAAGAAATATCTGTGTCTCGTTTCTTGTTTCTGGTTATTTCGTTTCTCGTTTGTAGTATCTGTCATTTATCCGTTTCATCCGCGTCATCAGTTTAATCCGTGTATCAATATCCGTTTCTCGTCTCTGGTTTCTCGTTATATTCTAATATGCAACTCCCTTATCCGTTTTTACCACAAAGCGCACAAAGTTTGAAAAACAAAGTCCCGAAGTTAAAAAAAGAAATATTCAATAATCAATATTCAATATCAAACATCCTGTATCCCGTATCCTGTATCTGGTATCCCGCATCCAGCATCTAGTATCCAGTATCCAGTATCCAGTATCTAGTATCTAGTATCCAGAATCTAGCATCCATCACCCCCCTAATTATTCGTCGAATTCCTGTTCCTGTCAAACTTAAACGACTCCCAATTTGCGGCATGGGCTTCAGATGATTTATTTTCTATCGCAGGATCTGTATCAGGAGTTGAATCGGAGCCCTCTTCCGGATCAGGTTCCTTTAATTTCTGGGCAAGCATATATGGAACAATATCATCCATTAAAAGGTTCAGCAACGATTCATCATCGATACCATCAATCAGTTGATGTAAGGCTGCTTTTATTTCATCTTTCGATTTCATATATGCTGTTTACCAAATATAATATTTTTTCAACCGGTAAAAACAGCGTTTAAAAAAGAAAAGAAAATTAAAAAATGCCTTGTTTTTACTCTAATTTTTCAATTTTTTGTTTTATACTGCACTTTTTTTACAAATTATTTAAATAACCCCTTAGATAAAAACTGCTTGATATGAGTGTACACATCAGTGCCCAGCCTGGCGAAATAGCAAAGATCGTGTTGATGCCCGGTGATCCGTTAAGAGCCAAACACATTGCTGATACCATGCTCGATGATGTGAAACTCGTAAGCAGCACCAGGAATGCCTTTTATTTTACCGGTACCTATAAAAATGTACCCGTAACCATCGGCGCCAGTGGCATGGGTTGCCCGTCTATTGGCATCTATTCGTATGAATTGTATAAGGAATACGAGGTTGAATGTATCATCCGCATCGGTACGGCCGGGGCCTATACCAGCAATAGTAAATTATATGATGTCATCAATGTTGAAAAAGCCTACAGCGAATCAACTTATGCCAGTGAAGCTTTTGGATACGAAGGGAACCACATTGTTCACCAGGGAATCGCCTACGATTGCATCAATGAAACCGCCAGAGCCCTGAATGCAACGGTGATCGCCGGAAATATTCATTCAAGCGATGTATTTTATCGCAGCAGGCCGGGTACTCCAAAGATCGCGGCAGAAAATAATTGTCCGGCCGTAGAAATGGAAGCATTCTCCCTTTTTGCCAACGCAAAATACCTGGGCAAAACAGCTGCAACCCTTCTCACCATTTCTGATATCATTCCTACACACGAATACATTAGTGCAGATCAACGCCAGAGTACCCTCGATAACATGACTCGCCTGGCATTGGAATCTGTTGTGAACATTCACCGGAAACTGGCTTTATAAGATAAAATCAAAGGCCTGTATACAACATAAAAAGGTCAGTTTAGATAGTCCTTTTACATTGTTATCGATCATTCAAATTCACGTTGCAGGAATGCGACAGCCTTCAACATATCGTCGTGTAAAATCCGGTCAGCATCATTGAAGCTCACTTCTTTTCTAAATTCAGCCAGGATATTTTCCAGGAAATCAGAAGTCCTGGATGGCCTGCGGAATTCGATGGCCTGTGCGGCAGTTAGTAATTCTATGGCGAGTACTTTTTCAACATTATCCACTACCCTTTTACATTTGACGGCAGCATTGGCGCCCATGCTAACATGATCTTCCTGGTTATTGCTGGAAGGGATCGAATCCACGCTGGAAGGTGTACAATACTGTTTGTTCTCACTTACGATGCCTGCTGCAGTATATTGTGGTATCATGAAACCTGAATGCAACCCGGGATTTTTTACCAGGAAGGGAGGTAATAGACGAAGCCCGCTGATAAGCTGGTATGTCCTGCGTTCACTGATACTGCCCAGTTCGGCTATAGCAATGGAAAGAAAATCCAAACCTAACGCCAACGGTTGTCCGTGAAAATTACCACCACTTACGATCAGGTCTTCCTCCGGAAATATATTTGGATTATCAGTAACAGAATTGATCTCCCTGATAAAAATATCCTGTACATAAGCAACTGTATCAGCAGTAGCTCCATGTACCTGGGGAATACATCGGAATGAATATGGATCCTGTACCTGAACTTTTGGCTGAGTGGTAATATCACTTCCCTCCAACAATTCACGCATGCGCCTGGCCGTATTTACCTGTCCACTATGTGGCCGCACGGCATGAATATGTTCATTGAACGGATCAGGCACACAATCAAACGCATCAAAGCTGATAGCGGCAATGATATTCGCCCATTTGATCAGTCTTTCTGCTTTCACCAAATTATAAAGTCCATAAGAACTCATAAACTGTGTTCCATTGATCAGGGCCAGGCCTTCCTTGCTCTGCAGGGAAATGGGTTTCCATTGCATGAGTTCAAGCGCTTTAGCCGCAGGCATTTTTTCTCCCCTGAAATTTACTTCTCCCAGCCCGATCAATGGCAGGGATAAATGACTCAGTGGGGCCAGGTCGCCGGAAGCTCCTAATGAACCCTGTGTATAGATCACCGGCAGCATGTCGTTGTTGTGCATGTCCATCAACCGGTTTACCGTGTCAACCTGCACACCTGAATGTCCGTAACTCAGTGATTTGATCTTTAACATGATCATCAGTTTCACAATATCTTTGGGAACTTCCTCCCCCATTCCACAGGCATGCGACATCAACAGGTTTTCCTGTAGTTGCACCAATTGTTCCTTATCGATCTTCACATGCTGCAGGTATCCGAAACCGGTATTGATCCCATAATACAATGCATCCGGCTCTTCCATCTTTTTATCCAGGTATTCACGGCAACGATTAATACGGTCATGTGCATCAAAGGTTACGGATACCATCTGGTTGTGTGCCAACAGGTTCTTCACTTGTTGAAAATCAGTATGATTCCTGTCAAGGGGTAAATAATTATAACTCATAGCAGCCCGTACAATACGGAGAAATTTTGTTTAGAAATGGATAGTTGTTATCTTTTCAAAAGTAAACAAAGTTTAGAAGATAGATGCACCTGCCATGCAGATTCAACCTGATTTTTGTCTAATTTTTACTTACTGGTCACTGCAATCTGGGCAATTAAAAAACAACCAAATGAAAAAAATATTTCTCTTCGTAATATGCAGTTTCCTGTTGCATGGAATGAATGCTCAAACGGTGAAATTGCTGACAAGTGGCACCAAGACCTCTATGCGTGGATTAAGTGTTGTGGATGACAAAACCGTTTGGGTAAGCGGAAGTGCGGGTATGGTTGGCCGTTCGGTTGATGGTGGAGCTACCTGGACATGGATGACGGTAAAAGGTTTTGAAAAAACCGAGTTCCGTGATATAGAAGCCTTTGATAAAAATACTGCCGTGATCATGGCGATCGCTGAGCCTGCTTATATTTTAAGAACCACTGATGGTGGTGAAACCTGGAAGACGGTTTATGAGAACAAAGACAAAGGCATGTTCCTGGATGCGATGGAATTCTGGAATGAACAAAGTGGTATCGTGATCGGCGATCCCATTGCAGGAAAATTTTTCATTGCCCGCACATTTGATGGAGGCCAAACCTGGCAGCACATTCCAGATGCAAATAAACCTGTTGCTGATAGTGGGGAAGCATGTTTTGCCAGCAGCGGCACTAACATTCGCAAACTTACAAAATCAGAGGCAGTGTTCATCAGTGGCGGAATGTCGTCGCACCTTTTCATACGAGAACAAAAAATAAAGATCCCCATTGTGCAGGGAAAAGAAACCACGGGAGCCAATTCCATCGCGGTAAAAAATAAAAAGAATATGATCGTTGTTGGCGGTGATTTCAATAGCAGGGACTCTGTTGCAGGCAATTGTGCCATTACGCATGATGGTGGAAGAAGCTGGACATTTCCCACAACGGCACCGCATGGATACCGCAGCTGCATTGAATTCCTGGGCAAAGACAAATGGGTAACCTGCGGATTAAATGGTGTGGATTATAGCTCCGATGGCGGTGATCATTTTACCTGGATCAGCAAAGAAAGTTATCATGTATGCCGCAAAGCAAAGAAAGGAAAGGCTGTGTATTTTGCAGGTGGTGGTGGGAGGATTGGGAGGATGGATGCTGGATACTAGATGCTGGATACAAGATACAGGATGCAGGAGATGCAAGATGTTTGATATTGAATATTTTAGATTTTACTCATGGAAACTTAGTGAACTTGTATTTTTAAACTTTGTGGGCTTTGTGGTAAAACGGATATGGATACACGGATTTTATTTTTAGTACAAACGAGAAACAAGAAACCAGAAACGGATATAGATACACGGATTAAACGGATGACGCTGATGACACGGATAATGTATGTCAGAAAACAACGAGAAACCAAAAACAATAAACAATGAATTTTATTTCTTAAACATCACATACACCGCCGCCAGCAACAAAGAAAAACTTAAAAGGTACTTCCATTGAAAAGGTTCCTTCAAATAAAAAACGGCGAATAACGCAAATACCACCAGCGTGATCACTTCCTGCGTGATCTTTAATTGAAAACCATTGAGTCCACTGATATACCCCATGCGGTTTGCAGGCACCATCAGGCAATATTCAAAGAAGGCGATGCCCCAGCTGATGAGGATGGCTTTCCAGATGGGCATGTTGATATTCTTGAGATTACCATACCAGGCAAAGGTCATGAATATATTGGAGGCGGTGAGCAGGAGAATGGTTCTGAACATACGATCTTTTTAATTCCGGTTAGCCGATAAAATTAACTCAAAAAAACGAACCTGGCCGTGAAGCCAGGTTCTGAGTAATAGAATCCTATGAGGGTGAATCTGAAGTTTTTTTAATGAATAAATATTAATTCAGGCTGCGAAAATCTACCGGTACCAGTTTACTTACACCGGCTTCCTGCATGGTAACACCATAGATCACATCTACGGCACTCATCGTCATTTTATTGTGCGTAACGATGATGAACTGGGAGTTCTCACTGAATTGTTTGATCATGTTGGTGAACTTTCCAACGTTTGCATCATCGAGCGGTGCATCTACCTCATCCAAAATACAGAATGGTGCAGGCTTGATGAGATAAATCGCAAACAACAAGGCTGTTGCGGTAAGTGTCTTCTCTCCCCCACTCAACTGTCCGATGCTGCTCGGGCGTTTACCTTTTGGTTTGGCCACGATCTCAATGCCTGTTTCAGCAAGGTTTTCAGGATCCACCAAAATCATATCTGCTGTATCTTCTTCGGTAAACAGTGCCTTAAATACTTTCTGGAAATTTTCTCTTGTTTTATTGAAGGTATCAAGGAACTGCTGGTTGGCAGTGGCTTCCACTTCCTGGATGGTCTGCATGAGGCTATCCTTTGCCGTTACCAGGTCGTTCTTCTGCTCCAGGATGAATTCATAACGCTTCTTCATTTCGGTATATGCCTCGATGGCCGTGGGATTCACTTCTCCCATGTTCTCGAGACGCTTGCGCATGCGCTCATTTTTTTCCTGCAGTTCTTCCAGTGGTGTTTCGCCGGTACGTGGTTCATCGATGATACTATCGAGGTCAACCTTGAATTCAACACTAAGCCTTTCCTTCATTCCGGCAAGCTGGAGTTTCAATTCGGTGAGGCGGTCTTTGATCTCGTTCAACAAATGATCAATGCCTTCTTTTGATTTTTGCTTATGCCTTAATTCGCTTTCCTTTTCAGTGAGGATGTTGCGGATATTATAATATTCCTGGTCAGCCTCATTCAGTTTTTTCTCTTCTGTTTCTTTATTCTGCAACATGGCCACCAATAAGGTTTCCAGCTCTTTCAATTCTGTGGCAGTTTGTTCAATGTTTCCTGAAGCTTCATTCAATTGCAACGTACTGCTTTCAACCTGTATCGTGAGTTCGCTCAGTTGATTAGACTTGAATTCGAATTCCTGTTTGATGGAAATCACTTTGCTTTGTTGCTTGGTAAATTCCAGGTTGCTATTGTTGTAAGTGGTATTGGCAAAATTGTATTCCTGTTCGGCTGATGCGTAATCCATTTCTACAGCCTGTAATTTATCAGCCAGGTCGTCCAGTTGTGAATTGCACTTTTCCAATTCTTCCCTGGTGGCTGCAATAGCATCATGATTCTGATCGAGCTGTACCTGCAACTCCTCTATCCTGCTGCTGCTAACGGTTTCGGCATGATGCAGGTTCTCAATTTTATTTTGTAATGAAAAAACAAGATTGGTCAGTTGGTTGATATCCTGCTGCGTCTGGCGAATCGCATTCTCTTTCAGTTGATTGTTGAAAGCGATCACTTCATTATGGCGTTGCTGGATATCCTGCTTTAATGCCGTTACGATGATATCCTGAGCAGCAATTTCTTCAATAAGTTTCTCGAGGTTCTTTGCACGTCCGATCTTCTTGCCTTCAAACAATCCCACGCTTCCTCCACTGAGAGAATATTTTCCTTTTACGTATTTCCCTGTTTTTTCCAGGATCACCGATCCGTTGCTTTCCTTTAATGCATCTTCATTTTCGGCGATAAATACATTGCCAAGTAAGTGCTGCGCCAGTTTTGCATACTGCGCATCTATTTCTACAACATCAAGCGCAGCAATGGTGCCGGCTGGCTGATGTCCTTTTTCAATGTCGTTGAATTTATCGAGCAGGAAGAAATTGGCTTTACCTTTTTTGTTATCATCCAGCAGGTGTACGGCTTGTAAACCTTCTGTAAGATTGTTAACTACATAATAGTTGAGGTATTGTTCCAGCACGTTTTCAACCGCGGCACGATATTGTTCCTTTACATAAATGATATCCGACAATAAAGGTGCTGCATGGTTCCATCCTGTATTCTTGTGCAGGAATTTTACACTTTCAGGATAGCCTTCCATTGAATCTACAAGGCTTTTCAACAGGTCGTGCTCATTTTTCTTTGCATCCAGTTTACGGTTCTCTTCAGCAAGATTATTGCGCAGGCCTTCGAGCATGCTTTGCGTTTGAAGGATCTGTTCCTTGGTAAATTCATGCTCTTCCTGCAGTTGCTGCAGATCGGTATGTTTTTGTGCGAGCTCTTCTTCTTTTATCTTTTTATCTTCTTCCAGTTGTTTCAATTGAGCCTGGCGCTGCGATTTCTCTTCCTGAATCTGGGCAATGCTGCGCTGCAGGTTTTGAATAGAGGTATCGGCAACGGCCACCTTCTTTTCTGCATCAAACTGGTTACGTTGAATGGCCTGGTTTTCGCGGCGCAACGTATCTATGCTGCTGCGCTTATCGTCGAAAATTTTTCTTTTATCTTCAACTGCATCCTTGAGGTCCTGTAATTTATCTTCCAGTTGCTCCAGTTTCAATTGTTCATCATTGATCTGTGCACCGGTAAATTGTATGCTTTCTTCGAGACCGCTTAATTGGCCAGCGGCTTTTTGTAAGAATTCATGTAACCCAGCCTGCCTTTCTTTCAAATGCTGCAGTCTTTGTGCACTAAGGCTTTTTTCATTTTCCTTGCTGCGTACTTTATCAAGCATGTCGTTATAGGCATGCTGCATCTGTTGCAATGCTTTTTCCTTTTCTACAAAGGCGAGCTTTTCCGATTCCAGCATTGCTTCTTCCTTGGCGATAGCAGTTTCGAGTTCGATCCTTTTATCTACTTCCTGTTGCTGTTGCTGGTTGAGATCGCGGTAAGTGATGTTGAAACCTTCTAACGCCGCTTTGGCCAGCTCGATGCTGATCTCTTTATAGTCTTTCTTTATTTCAAAGTATTTCTCTGCTTTTTTAGCCTGGCTTTCGAGGCTTTTCAGCTGGTTGTTGATCTCGAACAACAGATCTTCAATACGGGCGAGATCCTGTTCGGTAGCATCCAGTTTAAGCTTGGCTTCTTTTTTCCTTGTTTTGTATATAGTAATGCCAGCTGCCTGCTCCAGCATCTTACGACGGCTGTTTTCTTTATCCTTAATGATATCATCTACCATGCCCAACTCAATGATGGCATAGCTGTCGGTGCTCACACCGGTATCCATGAAAAGATTGTGAATGTCTTTAAGGCGGCAGGCCACATCATTAAGCCTGTACTCACTTTCCCCGCTCTTATAATATTTGCGGGTAATCGTTACCGTATTAAACTCGGTTGGCAACAGGTTCTTGGTGTTTTCAAAAGTGAGGCTCACTTCAGCCAGCCCGGATGCACTCCGCGTTTTGCTCCCGTTGAATACAAGGCTCTCGAGGTTTTCGCTTCGCAGGTTGCTGATCTTGTGCTCCCCTATTACCCAGCGGATGCTGTCGATGATGTTGCTTTTTCCGCAACCGTTGGGCCCGATGACCCCGGTAATGCCTTCATCAAAATTTAATACCGTTTTATCGGCAAAACTTTTAAATCCTTTGATTTCTAAACTCTTTAAACGCACTTGTTCTGTTTTTTAATAAGGCGGCAAACCTACGTGAAATTGATCGATTTTTATTCGCTGTTGAAAAATTACGGCAACTGATTTGCAACTGCTTCAGCAACCTTCGGATATTAACCTGAAAATTAATATCAGGATAGTAAATATAATGGATTGAAAGCTGGAAAGCCCCTAACTTAGCTTCTAAAAGGGTTAAATTATACACAGTTTTTTCACAGGAAATACACAGTTGGAATGTATATTTTATAGTACCAGGCCAGGATTAAAACAAAAGCGCATCTTTATATTATCATTAAACTACTTATATGGATAATGCAACTAAAGAAAAATGGGTGATCGACCCGGCCCACAGTGAAATTGGGTTTAAAATAAAACACCTGATGATCAGCAATGTAAGGGGCATTTTTAAGCAATTTGAAGCCAGCATTTATACTACCGGCGATAATTTTGAGTCGGTTGAAGTTGACTGTTGGATCGATGCCGCTTCTGTAGATACGGGCAATGCCGATCGGGATAAACACCTGGTTGGACCTGATTTCTTCGACAGTGCCAATTTTCCCCAACTCTCCTTTACTGCAAATACGGTTGAAAACGTAGACAAAGACGGAAGCTATGAATTATGGGGTGAACTGGTGATCAAGGGCATTTCTAAAAAAATAAAGCTTGATGTTGAATTTGGAGGGGTGGTAAAAGATCCCTGGGGCAATGAGAAAGCTGCGTTTACCCTTAATGGTAAGATCAACCGGAAAGACTGGGGTCTTAACTGGAATACAGCCCTCGAAGCAGGTGGTGTACTTGTGAGCGAAGACGTACGCATCAGTTGTGAAATACAGTTGATGAGAGGAGCTTAGGTTTGGAAGATGCTGCTGAATGTGAAGACATTATTAATTATTAATTAATAATTATTAATTAATAATGGTTGTATCTACTTTTGTTCATTAAACTCTTACCATGAAATTATCTTTTCTTGTTTTATCGATGGGCATTTCCTTCGTGTCATTTTCGCAGCCGAAGCTCATTACACAGGCCATTGTGAATACAACCACAACGGTTATCGCTCCTGAAGACGAAGAAGTACAGAACCTGCAGAACAGTGGCCAGGGCGGCGGCATGAATTTCCGGAATTTCATGGATGGGGAAACCAAATCGGTGACCTACCTGAAGAACAACCTCACCAAAACGGTGATGAAATCCGACATGGGCAGGTCTACGATCATACGAAACGACAGCCTCAAACTCACCACCACCCTCATTGAAATGATGGGCAATAAAACCGGCTTTTATGTAACGGATGAAGAGCAGGCACAACTTCGCAAAAGAGCCGATAGCATGATGCAGGGCCGTCGCAAAAAAGACAGCAGTGCAAATATTACCCGTGAAATGCCGCAACGACCTTCAGAAGTACCTGTTGAGATCAGTTATACCAACGAAACCCGTAAGATCGCAGGTTATACCTGTAAGAAGGCATGGGTGATCACTACCCGGTTATTGGGTGTGAAAGATTCAGTGGCCGCCTGGTACAGCCCTGAAATAAAATTGCAGCATGTAACCTCTACCGGTGGTTTGAGTGGATTTGGAAATATGGGAAGTGTGAGCGGACTTGATAAGATCGATGGATTTGTGATGGCCTATGAAATGAGTATGCGCCGTAACCGAAAAATGATGGTTGAAGTTACCAAGATCGACCTGCAGAAAGATATTGCCGATAAGGAATTTGATATCCCGAAAGATTTTGAAGTAAAACCAATGAAAGACATGCAGAACATGTTTGGCGGCCAGGGAGGTTTTCAAATGAGGAGAGGAAATCAGTAATTCCATTTTAAATGATTATAAAAAAAGACTGCCCGATAGAGCAGTCTTTTTTTATTGCTTTTTTTTCAGATCAATTCATGATCAGGCATTATCCTTGCTTTCGAAAACCTTGTACACCAACCCGGCCAGGATGGCCCCTGCGATAGGTGCTACGATGAATAACCATAATTGCCCCATGGCCCAGGGCTCAGAAAAGATGGCCTGGCTGATACTACGGGCAGGGTTAACCGAAGTATTTGTGACCGGGATGCTGATGAGGTGAATGAGGGTCAACGCGAGCCCGATGGCTATGCCGGCAAAACCTTTCGGTGCCCGGCTATCGGTAGCTCCCAGGATGATAATTAAGAAAATAAAGGTCATGACCACTTCTGTGATGAAGGCTGACTGCAGGTTATATTTCCCGGGAGAATGCTCGGCAAAACCATTTGCTGCAAAATTACCAGCGGCACTTCCATTACCGGTTACGATGAGGTATAAAACCCCGGCTGCTGCAATGGCCCCTGCAATTTGCGCAATGATATAGGGTAATAATTCCTTTCCACTGAAACGGCCTCCAATAAATAACCCGATCGAAACAGCCGGGTTCAAATGTGCACCGGAGATATGCCCAAGCGAATACGCAATGGTCAGCACCGTGAGTCCGAATGCCAATGATACACCTAACAAGCCGATTCCTACTTCCGGGAAAGCAGCTGCTAATACAGCACTGCCGCAACCTCCCAGTACTAACCAAAAGGTTCCAATGAATTCTGCCAATAATTTTTTCATGGTAATGTTTTAGGATTTAAATGAGGATTCAATGATATGCATATTTTCTCAGATATCAAAGAGTCACTATCAACTGTCCCCTGCCGTTATGAACCAATGCCATACAGATCAACCTATGGTTAAATTATGTTCATAAAAAAACCCCGAAGAACGGGGTTTTCATTAAACGGTTTTAATATGATTATAATTTATCGGCGGCTTTATTCTTAGCGTCGTATTCAGCCGATTTTTTTGGATTGTTCTTGAGGTTGTAAATATCACTCAGGTAACCCAGTACAATTTTATAGTTGGCTTTCTGCATGTCTTTCATCTTGGGCTGTGCTTCAAAATATTTTACGGCAGCCTCTGCATACGTGATACATTCATCCATGGCTTTATTAGAAGCTGCTTTTAATTCAGCTTTCTTTTTTACATCTTCCGGCTTGGTGCTCTTGATAACATTGGCTGCATTGAGCAGGTCGGCCGCCATATTGAACAAGTGATTCGACATCAGCATGGTTGCTTCTGATTCTTTTTCATGTGGCACCACATTCTTCAAAACATTGGTTAGCTTGTTCCTGTATTCCAGGTTGTCAATTGAGCTGTTTTTTGCATCGCGGCCATAAATGCTGTTGTATAGTTCTACGGCATAATTATAACCCAACCGGAAATTCGATGGCTCACGGGCGATCATTTCTTCATACTTTGCAAACAAGGCTGGCTGGTCGCCGCGGTTGCTCACCATGCGAATCTCGATGTCACTCCAGTATTCATTGGCTGGATATAGTTTTTTTGCTTTTTCCAATAATGGCATCAGAGAGGCTTCGTCATTTTTTTTACTGTAATGATCGGCGAGGAATTCATACACTTCTTCGTAATCTTTTCCGGCCACATTCGCATCCGTTAGTTTACGGTAAAATACAATAGCCTCATCCATCTTCTTGGCCTGAACAGCTGCAACAGCAGCATTCAACACCAGTGCCGTATCCAATGGATATAATTTCACCTGGTTGAATTCATATTTCTTGCTTAAAATAAAATCTTTAATGTCGTTGGCTTTTTTAAATGCATTTAGGGAAGCATCATAACTTTTTGCATTGTAAAACTTTGCACCCAGGTCGTACATACCGCCATAAAGATTCAGGTATGATTCAAAATTTTCAAGCTTCATCCAAAGATCTTTTGGATCCAACTGTTGATATTTCTGAAACGCATTGAAAGCTTCGCTTCGCAGGTTAAAAACATCTGATTCAGGGGTGGTATTATCATAAGAAAGCGAATTGTAAATCCTTCCTTTTAAATACCAGGCATCGCTGTTTTCGGCATTTTTGGGAGCAGACATGTATTTGTCGATCGCCACCTTGGATTCTTTGAACTGCGATTTAGCCATCATGTCTTTAATGTCATCGATGTCCTGGGCCATGCCCACAAAGCCCGAAAGCATCATGATCGCTGCTACATAAATTTTCTTCATATCGTATTTTT
>JAKQKY010000417.1 GCA_029560415.1 Bacteroidota bacterium
CAGAATACACAATCATTACGTACCATCTCTGTACAGGCTGACCTTGACGGCGATGGTATTTATGAAACAGATGTGTCCTCCAGAATTTCAGATGAGTTAATACTGGATAAGGATGGCAACCTGACTGAACCGCAACAAAAAACCGGTATCAACACGTCCCGCAGTAATATCCGTAACCGCAGTTCATTACAACCCGTAACCCAGACTGTTTTCACCGGTTATGGTACAACCACGATCAACGGAAAAGAGGTGGAAGTGAAAACGGTGTATAAAGTAGTGGAGAAAGCAACAAGTGGTTTGAAGGATACGTTGAAAACGCAGGTCTGAGGTTTTAAATAAACAGCGGTTGTTCTTTACTGCTTTCAGGTATTTTCTTACCGGAAAAAACCTGATCTGCGGCGTATCATCCATTCCGCAACCAGCAAATTCAGCCCCCAGCCTGCCCATGCCACCACCCGGTACACATCCATCGGCGGTAATTCAACCGTATTGGTAATGGCGTATTTCCAGGCCCGCAGGGTAATGGCTGATAAGGTCAGAGCATAACTACGGATCATATAATTGCGGTGGGCGGTAAAATCTTTCTGCCGGGCTTTTACCAACGCCATCGCCGTGAAATAAATCCATAATACCGCCAGCAGCACAAACGCGATCCGTGAACTTAATCCGCCATTGGCATAAAAACCCATCAGCAATCCGGCCGGACCGGTGATAAATAACACATCCGCCACATACACGTACCCCATTCCGCGATGTAACCGGGGATAATGCTGTTTAAGTGATCTGGAAAATTGCGTGAACCCGGCCAGCAGCACCCACATACTTGCGTATACGTGAATAAAGAAAGCGATCCGCCATTCATCGATCGTGATATACTGTTGCTTGATCCGCAGGAAACCCACATCGGTATTATACGGCAAATAGGCCACCGTTATAGTGGCCATCAGCCAGGTAAAAAAAGCCAGGCCCAGGAGGAGCGATCCGTTGATGATATTGGTGCGGCTGATAATTTGTCTTATTTTTAAATACAACTCAATCTATGCGGTACAAAAATAATGGTTCCTTCCACCTGCCCGCTGCTTTAATGTTGCTGGCGGTATTCACCCTTTTTTCCTGTAAGGACAAAAAAGCCGGCAGCGCCGAAACGAAAAACGAGGAAATCGAAAAGCCCGCGGATACCCCCGGCGCCAATAACCAGCCCGATTACCGGCTTGGTTCCTTTGTAGGTGCTTTTGGCGAAAACAAAATCACCCTCCTGATCAGTTCCATCAAAGCTGACTCTGTGCAGGGCCGATCCATTGTGGCGGGTAATGACCGTCCTTTCGCTGGGACTATTAAAAAAGAGAATACGTTATGGAAAATACATGCTGCTGAACCCGGTGATCATAAAGATGACGGAGTGTTTGATTTGATGATTGATGCGACCAAATCAGAGGCGATCACGGGAACCTTTACTTCCAATGATGCGAAACGTCCGGCCAAAACCTTTATCCTCGATCGCAAAAAATTCAGCTATGATCCGGCGGTCGGTAATTATCCCACGGCCTCCCAGCGACTGCTCACTGCCGAAGATGTGGAGAATGAAATGAAAGAAGATCTTGAGTTTATGCGCAATGAGATCTTTGCCCGTCATGGATTTTGTTTTAATAAAAAGCACCTGCGGCAGCAGTTCGAGCTCCAGGACTGGTACGTGCCGAATACAGTGGACATTAAAGGATTGTTGACGGATATTGAAAAAAAGAATATCGCCCTGATCAAACGCTATGAGAAATATGCGGAGGAATATGGGGATGAGTACGGGAGGTAATTAGTATAAATATGAAAGATGAATTGTTAACATTCCAGCGGTTCAGCGACCCCGGACTTGCTGCAAAACTGGCGGAGAAGCTGGCGGAGACCGGAATTAATGCAATTATTGTAAATGAAGGTCCGGCACTGGATACATTTATAATCGGCACTTCTTCCATGCCAGATTATTCGTTAAAAATCCTATCCTCCGATTTTGTCAAGGCTCAACATTACCTGGAAGATTATTATAGTAAAGAAGTCGGAGAGGTTGATGCGGACTATTATCTTTTCAGTTTTACCGAAGAGGAATTGCTGGACATCATGAATAATCCATCCGAATGGGGCCCATTTGATTTTCAGCTGGCAAAAAAGATATTGAAAGACAAGGGAATTACTTTTAAGGAAGCAGAAGTGGGTGTGCTCTCTTCTGCGAATATTACCAGGCAGGCCAAAAAGGAAAATGGCAGGGGACTGATCATCATAGCTTATATTTTTACCATTTTTGTTGCTCTGGCGATTCTCTTAATGTTTATAAACAAACAATATAACTTTCCCTATAGCATCTTTTTGGCTATGCTAGCTTCTTCACAATTAGCCTGGGGGAAAAAAACACTTCCGAATGGGGAGCAGGTATGGGTATTCAATGAAAAAGAACGTATTACCGGTAAAAACCTGTTCTTTACCTGCCTGGTGCTGCTGGCAGTTACCGTCCTGATGATCCTTTTATTTACAGTTGATTTTGCGTTTGCTTTTGTGTGATTGATGATATCCACAATAAACAACTTCAAAACTCCTTGGCCTTATCCCGAAGCCCATATAATTGTGTCACCCCTTCGGGGCTAATTGTTCATTGCCCTACGATTTCCTATAATTGTGTCACCCCTTCGGGGCTAGGGGTTGCTTTCCGATCCCTTTGCTATAAATATATCACCCCTTCGGGGCTAATCGTTCTTTGCCGTGCGATTTCCTATAATTGTGTCACCTTTTTGGACGAATTCTATAATAAATGGCGTTATCTAAACAAAGCCCCGAAGGGGTGACACAATTATAGAAACACATCCACCGGAGATGCCCTATAGCCCCGAAGGGGTGACACAATTATAGGGGTGACACATTTCTGGTTCCGACATCATTAATGTGACGTCATTTTTTTTCAATCATAAAAATCAAACAAATACCGGTCATCATGTTCAACCTGAAAACGATTCAACAATTCCTTGTATTCATCCCGGAATGTTTTCTTTTTGTGGTGTTCCTGCTGGTTTTTAATATACTGGTAAACCCGGTCAATATGTGACTGGGAATATGAAAAAGCACCAAAACCCTCCTGCCAGAAAAACTTCCCTTTTACCCACCGGTTATCGTTTATATAATTTGTTGATGAACTTTTCAGATCCCTGATCAGGTCTGAAATACTCATTCCAGGGCGTAACCCGAAAAACACATGGACATGATCGGGCATGCCATTAATAATAATTGGCTTCTGCTTCTTGGCATTGATAATGCCGCCCATATAACTATACAAACGATCTGCCCATACCGGACTGATCAAATTCTCCCTCCCCC
>JAKQKY010000345.1 GCA_029560415.1 Bacteroidota bacterium
ACTTTGCTGCAACCAGCACCCATGATATTGGACACAAAAATGGTATGCGCACTGCCCTTGATATTATCCGTTGTGATCTGCCGGATAAATTTTGGCACATCAATACCCGTTGGACAACTTTTCATACAGGGTGCATCATAACAAAATAAGCACCTGTTCGCTTCCGTTAGTGCAGCATCCTTTGTTTCAAAAGGCGGATGAATATCGGAGAAGTTCTCCTCGTATTGATTTTGGGAAAGTCTGTTAGCCTTGATCATTATTGGTATGTTAAGGTTTCGATGTGTATGTTTATCAATTAGAGTTCTACAATTTTACCATAGGTTTCGGGGCGCCTGTCGCGGAAGAACTGCCATTTGCTTCTTACCTGTTCAATGAGATCGAGGTCAAATTCGGCAATAAGCAGTTCATCTTTATCTTCCGATGCAGTGGCAAATATTTCGCCTAAGGGATTTACAAAATAAGATGTTCCGTAGAATTTACCGAGGTTCCAGGGAGCTTCGGTTCCAACCCGGTTGATGCAACCCATGAAATATCCATTGGCCACGGCGTGTGCCGGTTGCTCGAGTTTCCAGAGATATTGTGATTGTCCGACCGTGGTAGCCGAAGGATTGTAAACGATCTCTGCTCCATTCAATCCAAGGCAACGGGCCCCATCCGGGAAATGACGATCATAACAGATGTACACTCCCACTTTTGCATATTTTGTTTGAAATACCGGGTAGCCAAGATTGCCTGGTTTGAAAAAGAATTTCTCCCAGAAACCGCCTGTATGCGGTATATGATTTTTACGATACTTTCCCAGGTAGGTGCCATCGGCATCGATCACAGCAGCCGTATTGTATAATACACCGGCTTGTTCTTTTTCATACACCGGCACTACGATCACCATATTGTATTTTTTGGCGTAGGCAGCCATACGATCGGTGGTTGGGCCCGGAACTGTTTCTGCAGATGCATACCAACTGCTATCCTGGCCGGGACAGAAATATGGCGTATTAAAAATTTCCTGGAAACAAAGAATCTGAACGCCTTTGTTTCCTGCTTCTTCGATGAGTGGGATGTGTTTTTGAACCATTGCTTCCATGATCTCTGCAATAGAACCTTCACCTTCTGTTTTTGGCAAAGACATCTGGATTAAACCCGATTTAATAATTCTGGCCATGATAATAATTTAATGATGATGGATGATGCATTTTATACTTTGCGCATCATTTCATCTTTTTAATTAAGCAGTTATATTACTTGTGATACCTTATTCCTCTTAATAAACTTTCCATATCCTTTTTCCAACAGGCAAGTGTTGTTGTCAATGGCCACTTGTCCTCTCAACAAAACGGTTTTCACTTTGCCGGTTAGTTCCCATCCTTCATAACCACTGTAATCAACATTCATGTGATGTGTAGCAGCTGACAGGCTATGCTTTTCATTTGGATCGAAAATCACGATATCGGCATCACTGCCAATGGCAATGGTTCCTTTTTTAGGAAACATACCAAAGATCTTTGCAGGATTGGTACAGGCCACTTCAACATATTTATTCAACGTGATCTTTCCTTTGTTCACGCCTTCGCTGAACAACAATTCCATACGATTTTCAATAGCAGGATGGCCATTGGGTATTTTCGAAAAATCATCTTTGCCCATCAGTTTCTGTTCCCACATAAACGGACAATGATCCGTGGCCACCACATTCACCAGGCCCTGGTTGATGCCCGCCCACAGCGTTTCCTGGTCTTTCTTCTCCCGCAACGGAGGACTCATTACCCATTTAGCGCCTTCAAAATCCTTTTCATATAAGGATGCATCGAGGATCAAATATTGAATGCAGGTTTCAACAAATATTTTTTGATTGCGTTTGGTTGCATTGCGTACCGCATTCAAGGCGCCTTCGCAGGTAAGATGAACAATATAACCAGGGCAATGCGTATAATTCGCCATGTCTACAAAACGCTCTGATGCTTCAGCCTCGGTAACTTCCGGTTGAGAGAGATAATGATACAATGGAGAAAGCTTTCCTTCTTCACGGTGCTTTTGTATCAGGTAATCGATCATATCACCATTCGTTGCATGCACATTAATGAGTCCGCCGTTTTTCTTCACTTCTTCCATCAGTCCGATCATCTGCCGGTCATCTATCATCAGGGCGCCTTTATACGCCATGAATGTTTTAAAAGAAGTAATGCCTTCTTCTTCGATCATGTGTTTGATCTCTTTGCGGGTATGCTCATTAAAATCGGTCACGGCCATGTGAAAACTATAATCACCTACCGCATTGCCGGTTGCACGGCCATTCCATTCATCCAGCGCAGCCTGTAAACTATTGCCTTGCTTTTGCAAAATAAAATCGATCACCATGGTAGTGCCGCCATACAACGCAGCACGGGTACCGGTTTCGTAATTATCACTTGAATAAGTTCCCATGAATGGCATGTCGAGATGTACATGAGGATCAATGCCACCAGGCATGACCAATTTGCCCGCAGCATCAATTTCTTTATCGGCCTTTATATTCAAATTTTTACCGATGGCCGAAATGGTTTCGCCTTCAATAAAAATGTCCGCTATATAATCATCTGTAGCAGTGATGACCCTTCCGTTTTTAATTAAAATAGACATGTTATTATATTTAGTAACCATGCTCAGTACCTGATATTTTACAACTACTGATCTATGATTAATTATGATCGTTTATTTTTCATCAACCAATAATACAATACCCCGCTTACCCCAAATCCTACAAACCAGGCATAATGATACAGTTCTGATATCCATACCGGAAAGGCTTCTGCAGAAATGAGTTTCACCTGCAACAGGAAGCCGGGAATATTTGGCAAAATACCCAACACAAGGGCAATGATAGCAGCTCGGTTAAATCCGCTGTTGAAATAATACCGTCCGTTGTGACTATACAGTTCATCCACGTTAAGTTGTTGTTTGCGGATGAAATAATAATCGGCGATCATAATACCTCCTACCGGACCTAACAGGCTCGAGTATGCGATAAGCCAGGTAAAAATATATCCATTGGGATCGGCCATTAATTTCCAGGGGAAGATCAACACACCGATGATACCGGTTATATATCCGCCTGTTCTGAAATCGATCTTTGCAGGAGACAGGTTTGAAAAATCATTGGCCGGACTAACAATGTTGGCTGCAATATTGGTGGCCAGTGTGGAGATAAGTATACCGATCATGGCGAAACTTACCATTAATTTACTATCAAACTTACCTGCCAGTTGCACAGGATCCCATTCGGGACTTCCATAAATAATGGCGGATGCCGACGTAACCACAACGCCAACAAATGCAAACAGCGTCATAGATGGGGGCAACCCGATCACCTGCCCATTGATCTGCGCCCGCTGGCTTTTTGCATACCTGGTAAAATCGGGTATGTTCAGGGAGAGTGTTGCCCAGAAGCCAACCACCGCAGTAAGCGCCGGGAAAAAGAAAGTAAAAAAAGACTGGTTATCGGCAAATTTAGAAGGTTCGCTGAGGATGGGACCCAGGCCCTTTGCCGCGATGACGGCCCAACAGAATAAGGCAATGGCCGCCAGTGGCAAAAAGATCGCTTTGAACACGAGTAACTTCCTGATGCTATCTACGCCTTTATAAATAACAAACATATTCAGCAACCAGAAAATTATAAAACAAGCTAACGGTAAGGGTTGGGGGAAAAGTGAAGTGGTATTGATCTGTTCGAGGGATGGATTCCATGCACGCAATAAATTATACAACGATGCGCCCCCGATCCAGGTTTGAATACCAAACCATCCGCAGGCTACGATGGCCCTTAAGATCGCAGGAATATTGGCACCTTTTGTACCAAAACTGGCCCGGGCAAAAACCGGAAATGGTATACCATATTTAGCGCCCGCATGTCCATTAAGTAACATGGGAACCAATACGATCGCATTGCCTAAAAAAATGGTGAGCACAGCCTGCCACCAGTTCATTCCCTGGTTGATCATGGAGCTGGCCATGGTATAAGTTGGAATGCAAAGGCTCATGCTGATCCACAAAGCCGCATAGTTCCAGGTACCCCAGGTGCGTTTGTGCAGGGGAACCGGTGCAAGATCTTCGTTAATAAGCGATGACGCAGTTATCGTGGTCGTTTGATTCATCAAAATGCAATGCTGAATGATTTAGATCCGCAGATCGATATAGTTAAGCCGTTGACTTTATGCAGACGAAACAATACAATAAATCAGATTATTTAACTTCCAGGTCAGCAATTTTTATTGCTTCGCTGATGATGGCCAGTCCTTCATCGATCTGTTCTTTGGTAACACACAATGGAGGCGCAATGAATATATAACTCCAACGCACAAACGTATACATGCCAAGTTCCTTGATCTTGGCGGCCACTTTATTCATGACAACCATTTCATCGGGCTTTGCATTAAAGGGAGCCATGGGCTCCTTGGTATCGCGGTTCTTCACCAATTCGATACATCCTAATAAACCGGTGGTTCTGAAATTGCCGATGGAAGGATGCTTCTCCTTTAATTTTTCAACCTGCTCTGTTACATAGTTGCCCATGACGGCGGCATTCTCGATAAGATTATCATCTTCGTAGATCTTCAACGTTTCCAGGGCAGCAGCACAACTTACCGGGTGAGCTGAATAGGTAAGTCCGAGTGCCAGTACATTATCATCATATTTCGCAGCAATCTTATCCGAAACCATCAGGCATCCAAACGGAAGATATCCGCAGGTAAGTCCTTTGGCCATGCAGATCATATCGGGAACGATGCCATGATTTTCAAAACCAAACCATTTGCCCGTTCTGCCAAATCCACTCATCACCTCATCCATGATCAGGAGAATGCCGTGTTTATTGCATATTTCACGTACCGCCTTGAGATATCCTGTTGGATATTGCAGGCAACCCGATGAGCCAGATTCTCCTTCCAGTAAAATGGCGGCAATATTACCCGGACCTTCATAAGCGATCATGCGTTCCAGTTGGGCTACTGATTCTTTCAATAAATTTTCTTCGCCGTATTCCCAACGGTATAAATAAGGCAGATCGAAATGAACAAAATTGGGTGCCTGCTGTGCATCAACCGGCAACCGCCGTGGATCGCCGCTGGCTGCCATGGCCCCAATGGAAGCTCCATGATAAGATTGATACCTGCTGAATATTTTATGCTTTCCGGTATAAAGTCTTGCCAGCTTAATGGCATTTTCTATAGAAGTCGCGCCACATAAAGTAAAGAATGCTTTGTTCAAATCACCAGGGCAAATCTCTGCAAGTTTTTTTCCTAATTCACCTCTAACTTTTGTCACACAGCTCGGCGTTACATAACTTACTTCCTTCATCTGGTTCACCACGGCATCGGTTATACGCTGATTGCCATGACCAATGTTCACATTCATCAACCCGGACGAAAAATCGATATACCGTTTGTCGTTATAATCATACAGGTAAATACCTTCGGCATATTTTACTGCGATTGGGTTTTGTCCTTTCTGTTTACTCCAGCTGAATAAAGTATAATCGAGATTGTTCTGAATGATCTCAGTTGATTCGGATAATGTTTTTACTTGTGACACGATATAGAAATTAATAATGAAGAATTAATAATTAATAATTGGAGTGCAATCGCCAGGTTAGCTCATCCAGTTTACACCGGCTTCTGCATTCCATTTGGTGGTACTCTTTTTCAGTTTGGTCCAGAATTCAATGGAACTCTTGCCTGTAATATCACCCACGCCAAACTTGCTTTCGTTCCATCCGCCAAAAGAGAATGGTTCTCTTGGAACCGGTACACCAACGTTTACACCGATCATACCGGCGCTGGCCTTTTCAATGATATACCGGGCCATAGCGCCATTCTGGGTGAACACGCTGGCCGCATTTCCATAAGGATTTGCATTTTCAATGGCCAGGGCTTCATCAACAGTATTGGTGCGCATGATGGAGATAACCGGACCAAATATTTCTTCTGTTGCAACAGACATACCGGGTTTTACATAATCGATCACGGTTGGACCCACATAAGTACCGCCTTCTTTGCCGGCCACTTTGGTATTTCTTCCATCCACGAGAATTTTAGCACCATCTTTTTCCGCTTCGGTAATATATCTTTCAATCCTATCCTGTGATTCTTTATTTATAACAGCTCCCAGGTTTTCGCCGGGAACGATTTTCCTGGCTTCTTCACAAATTTTATCAATGATGCTATCAACATTTCCTACTCCGATCATAGCACTCGCTGCCATACAACGTTGTCCAGCACATCCACTCATCGAAGCAGCAACATTCTGTGCGGTCATCGCCGGAATCGCATCTGGCAATACCATCAGGTGATTTTTAGCACCACCAAGAGCCAGGCAACGTTTATAGTTAGACGTAGCCCGTTGGTAAACGATCTTGGCCACTTTCGTAGAACCTACAAATGAAACTGCTTCAATGGCCGGATGATCGCAAATGGCTTCTACAATGGCCACATCACCATGTACAATATTAAATACACCATCGGGCAAGCCCGCTTCTTTTAATAATTCGGCGAGTCGGCCACAACTGAGCGGCACTTTTTCAGATGGCTTCATGATCATGCAGTTGCCCAGCGCAATAGCATTGGGCAAGGTCCAGTTAGGAACCATACTTGGGAAGTTGAACGGAACGATAGAAGCTACCACACCAAGGGCTACATGCTCGGTTCTGCATTCAACGCCACGACTTACTTCCAATACTTCGCCGGTTACCAATTGTGGCAAGGAAGTGGCAAACTCGGTAAGTTCAATTGACTTTTCAATTTCGGCCACCGATTCACTGTATGTTTTACCATTTTCTTCACTGCACAATTTGGCCAGTTCCACCAGGTTCTTTTCGAGCAAAGTTTTATACCGGAAAAATACCTGTACCCTTTCCTTTATAGGCGTTTTACTCCATCCTGCAAAAGCGGCTTTGGCAGCTACTACGGCGTCATCAAGGTCTTTGGAAACCGACATCGGAACAGTAGATAACAGATTGCCATCTAATGGAGATATTACATCAAGGAAACGATCTGTAGTGGATGCAACAAACTTGCCCCCGATGAAATTCTGTGTTTTTTCGTATTTCATAATGAAAGAATGACTGTATAATTTTTATTTTTTAGCTGAGAAAACTAAAAATAATTTATTTTTAGATATCATTAAGTAATTATTTCCCCTTTTTTAAACAACCTTCGGGCATGGCAAACAACGATAACATCGTACTTGACAAACTAGATTTCGAAATATTATCTTTTCTGCAACAGGATGGCAGGATGTCGTTTACCGTGATCGCAGATAAATTAAAGGTATCGATCGGCACGATTCGCACCCGTTTCAATAAACTGATCGAGGATGGTACCGTGAATATCATCGGAAGGGTTGATCCTGATAAGGTTGGATTCAGGTGCTATGCCCATATTGCTGTTTTTGTAAGGCCGGCTACTTTAAAGGAAAAAGTGGCCAATAAGATCGCCAAATTGCCGGAAGTTAGTTTCCTTGCTATGACTTCTGGTGATTATGATCTTGAAGTGGATGTTATGTGCCGCGACAACAATCACCTGGTGGATTTTGTGAATGACATCAGTAAGATAGAAGGTGTGTACCAGACCAAGACTACGATTTATTTCAAAGTATATAAATATGCCCAACCAGATCTGAAGCTGTTGAAATAAGCTGAACAAATATAAATAAAAATGCTGCACCATACATAGTGCAGCATTTTTTATTTGTAGATCTTTTATTCTTTGATAAATGAAGTCTGATAACGGGTACCGTTACCGGTTAAACGCAATTGGTATCGCCCAAGCGGAAGCGTTGCATCCAATGAGGCCTGGAATACCAGTATACCTCCAGGGTGTTGGATTGAATATGATTTTACCATTTGTCCGTTAACCGAATAAACTTTTAACATATACACGCCTTTTTCAAGATCAATTTTTTTTACTGAAAAGGCCGCGGTTACCGGGTTTGGATAGAGTGATAATCCGCCCGTTTCATCCACATTTGAAACATCTACCTTAACGGTTTTACTGTAGATCTTTTCTCCACGGAGTCCGACAGCAGAGATGCGATAAAAATGAATTCCGGCTGTTACATCCTTATCCAGCCAAACATATGCATTACTGTTAGCAGTCGGATGTATATTCACCGATCCCTTTACATTGAACCGGCTTCCATCTGCCGATCCTTCTACTTCATAATGATCGATATTCAATTCATTGCCAACCGTCCATTCCACGGAAATATCCTTTTGTTGTGGCTGCGCTTTTACCGAGATAAAATTTACCGGTACAGGCGCCAGGGGTTGAAACACAATACTGAACCTGCTTACAGCATATGAAGCAGGATTGGAATTGATGCTAAAGGGAACCATCGTGGTGCCATTCAAATTCAGTATTATGTTATTGTTACTATCCGCGTATGTGTCTTTCAACACAGCAACGGTATTTGTTGCATCCATGTTTGACATGTCAATTTCCAGTTTATAGTTCTGTACTTTCATCTGGTAAATTACGATAAAGCTGGTATCCGCTTCCGTTATGGTCTTCCTGCGTTCTATTGAAAGAACAGCATTATTTCTCATGTGCCCGATGCTTTGGTTGCTGCCGCTTAATTTTTTTGCGTCATCATTGTCGACCAGGTTGATGTTCTGATCATCGTAGGTAGTTAATAATCCATCCAGTAAAGAAAGAGAATCAGCATTTCCAACAGAATACATATTAACCCTTACCTGCTGCGCATCTGCAGCTGAACGGAACACCAGGTCGCTGCCATCCGTCACCTTATCGGTTTCTTTAATGGTGATTGTACCCGGATTGGTATGATCTGCAGATCCTACCAGGAAAGCTTCTCCGCTGGCGATGTACTGGCTTACCGGGCTTGCTGAAGCGGTTTTATCATACGTACCTGTGGCGCTGTTCCAACTTAAGGTTACATATCCACCAAGCCCATAACTACCGGCAAGTTTCGGATCCCACATGTACATGGTATTAGCTGTATTTGATTTTGTGATTGTTTTAAAGTCGATCGGCGCCGGATAAGGATTCCCAACCAGCGTGCAATTACCTGCATTCACCGAAATTACCTGGTCGCCGGTTTTAATTTGACCTTTCATGCGCAAGGTAGTAGATGTAATAGCTGCGCTTAAACCCTGCATGAGATTGATGCTACGATCGCCCCTCAGGTAAAGAAAATAAGCAGGATAATTGGTAATAGGAATGTTCGTACCAACAGTAGCGGGTAAACGCACAAATGAATTGGTGCTGTTGTCGAATATTTTAATAGATGCGTTGTTGGTAGCGCTTTGATCAAATCCATATGGCGTAGTGCCTCCTGTGATGAAGCCACCAAAGCCAGGGTTGGGATTAACATTTGATGATGCGGTAGTGACTCCTTCCTGCCAGGCCTGGTTGATCGTTGGAGCAGCCACAGAACTGATGGGCACACTCAATAACCGCCAGCCTCGGGCTGATGGAATATAACGTTCAATCGTAACCGAACCACTGATCGTGGCTCCACCGGTTAACGCCCCAAGCCTCGCTGTGCCCAATGCACTGCTTTTCAACACCAGGTTATTACCCGTATTTAGCGATCCGTCATTGAGTGTAACCGTTCCGGGAAAACTACCTGCTGCAATATTCAGGCTGGTACCCAGTGTAGTGGTTCCACCAAGTATGCTTAAGTTTTTTAAAATATCATTAGCCGATTGAAAGTAAATGGTGGAGGTACCCCTGACCGTTAGAGAAGAAGTAGCTGTGCCCGCAAAAGATCCTGTACCTGAACGAATGACATACCCGGCAACCAATGTAGTATTGGCACTGATCGTTGTTACGGCATTCGCCAAATCAAGTGTTCCGGCGATGGTTAGATTACCACCAGTTGCGGCATTGTTTTTAACAATAAAGGTATGCTCCGACCTACTAAAATCTACCGGGCTGCTACCGGTTCCATTGCTTGCAACACCCCAGCTTTCGGGTAAGCTCAGATCAACACCTGGTTTAGAATACAAGGTCACCGATCCTGTTACGGTAACAGCCGAACTTATGATACTGGCACAACCACCCGATGCCGGGTTTATGATGCGAACGGTATAATCTTCGGGAGTAACAGATGTTACAGAGGGAATGATATAAGTTGCTGAAGTAGCGCCGGTAATATCAACACCTGCTTTTCTCCATTGGTAAGTACTGGCATTTACCGCACTCACAGAAAGCGTACAGGCTGCACCGGTAGCAATCAACTGGGAAGACGGGCTTGGCTGAACTGCTACCGAAACATTTAAAAAAGCAGGGTCGCTGACAACAGAACCCACGGGGTTACTAACTACTACGGTATAGGTGCCTGCATTGGCAGATACCACATTTGCAATGGTATATGTTGCATTGGTTGCGCCTGGTATATCCACATTATTTTTTCTCCATTGGTAAGTAAGACTACCACCGGTTGCCGTAACACTGAACGTTGCACTTCCGGCCGTATTGGGGCAAACAACCTGTGTAACCGGGTGCAGCGTAATAACCGGAGCAGGAATGACAAAGGCATCAGTATTGTAAGCAATGAAAGCAGGGTCACTGGTACCACTGGCTTTTAAGATAAAGCCTGTAACATTAGCGGCATTGCCGGATGTTATACCAAAATCAGATAATTTAAAAGCGAGCAGGCGTATATCCCTGGTCGTTTCCTTGTCAAAAGATCCATTCACCCGGGCCGTGTCACATAATGCCCCGGTGGGGAGCGTATACAGATCAAGATAATATGTGCCCAGGATGCTGATGGCCGTCCAGTTAATGGAAACTTTATTCCCTACAACGGTGCCCGAACCGTTCACAAAATAAAGGGTATCACCTGTTGAAGTTGGTGATGCGATCTGCGAAACAAGGATATCTGGTTTAGCATCTGCAATGGATGAGGATATAACAGTACTGATTGGGAAATTAATGAGAGCAGAAGCAGGGATGTTGGTAGCGCCTGTTCCAAGATCAAGACCATGAAGTCCATCGATCAGCACATCTTTGATCTTTAAAGATGGAAGCGGGTTACTATAACCGTTAGGTACCCCATCGTAGCGGCTGGCCAAAGCAATGTAAATGGATGCTCCGCCTGTAACCGTGCCTCCTACAGTTGCAACCGGGAATGCCCGGAAGTCACCCGTGGTATAAGAAATGCTGTTGCTGTTTAGTTTAGCATCATCAACCCCGGTTGAATAATTGACCGTATTGTATTTGAAGGAAAGAACATTGTGACTGGTATTGGGATTGCTGGCATTGAGATATCCTACTCCCGATCGCCAGTAACCACCAAAGTCGGTGATCACTTCTGTAACCTGCTGGGCATTTGACCGGGTACTAACCTGGAGCAGGATAAAAAGGAATACAATCCATTTTACGCTGTAAAATACAGCGTTTTTTAGGGGAAAAACGGGCTTGTTCATGGTAAGTTGGATTATCTGTTACGCATAAACGCAGTTTGTCCCGCTATAGTATATTTTCTACAAGCCATGTGACTTAATACATCATTTTGTAAAATCCTGTTCAAAAAAAAAGTCACCTTTCGGTGACTTCGTTAAACGTACTATTCAGAGGCTAATTTTTTAAGACAGCGGTTGAGATATACATTCCTACTCCTTCCAGTTTCAACTCATACCTTCCTGCAGGGAAAACATTATTGATCTCGATACTTTCTGCAACATTGCCGCCATACAATTCTATCTTCTTCATGCTTACTACCTGGCCCATTCCGTTCACTACTTTTAAAGTGTAGATCCCTTTTGGAATATTATTCAGTTGAACAGCGATCATTGTGCCGGTAACCGGGTTTGGATATACATTCATGGCCGGTATCGTTTTATCAGCCGACGGTTGAACTTTCATCCTGCCCAAGTTGCTTACAACTGGCCTGGTTTTCACCACGGGAAGTTGTCCTTTTATGAAAACGATGCTGAAACGATCGGCTGCCATTGAAGCCGGATCGGCGTTCACGCTAAAAGAGAAACTGGTTTTCCCATCCAGATCCACCGGCAGATCATTCGTTGTTTTTGAATAAGCATCCTTCACCAACGCATAGAGATTTTCATTCTTAAGTTTCGTTGTCACGATCTCCATTTTATATTCTTTTGCTTTAAGCTGATTCAATTGCAGGAACAGGGTATCATTCTGTGAAATGGTTTTCCTTCTTTCAATCGACAACCCTTTACCTTCTCTTTGAAGCGAAAGGTTCTCGTTATCCCCGTTAAGTTTACCAGCATCTTCATGGTTCACTTTATTATTTCCCTGGTCCTGGTAAGTAACCAATGCAGCATCCAGCAATGCTTCTGTTCCATCTTCATCATTGCTCATTAAATGGATGTTCAGTTTTTGCTGATTAACAGCTGTGCGGCCAAACAAAGCATCACTACCATTAGCGGTTTTATCTGATTCATGAATAACCATGGTTCCAGGGTTGATACCATCTGCTGATTCTACCAACACAGCTTCGCCACTTGGAATATACTGGCTTACAGGGCTTGCAGAACTGGTAAAGTCATACTGGCTGGTTGTGTTGTTCCAACTGGCGGTTACATAACCTCCAAGTCCGTTTGATCCAGCCAGTTTTGGATCCCAGATATAAAACGTATTCTTAACATTATTCCTGGTAAGGGTCTGGAAATCGATCGCTGAGGGGAATGGATTTCCCAATACAGAAAAACCAGCAGCGTTTACGCTTACTTGTTGGTTACCGGTATTCACCTGTCCCCTAACCCTTAACGTGGTGGCAGTTACGGCTGCATTCACACCCTGGCTGAGGTCGATGCTCCTGTCGCCGCGGATATAAACCATATATCCGGGATACGTACTGATGGCAGCATTCGTGCCAGGAGTGGCAGGCAATGCGGCAAAAGTTGTTCCGACACCGTTCATCACTTTTATAGAAGCGCTGTTAGTCGGGCTCTGGTCGAATCCGTTGGTCAACGTGCCGCCGGTAATGTGTACGCCATATCCTGGGTTTGGATTATCCACTATTGAAGCTCCATTCACACCTTCCTGCCAGGCCGAATTAATAGAAGCACCACCGATTGATTTGATGGGAGCACTTAAGAGGCGCCAGGCCTTTCTTGCAGGAATATGACGTTCGATGCTCACGTTGCCGGTAATAAAGGCTGTTGCATTTCCCGATCCATCCACTGGCAATGTTGCAATGCGTGCAGTACCATTGGCAGTTGATTTCAGCACAAGATTATCATTGGTAGCAAGCGTTTTACCTGCAGCTATAGTTAGTGTTCCTGTTAACGTATCGGTGTCAGCTAAACTCACGTCATTGCTGATGACCAGGTTTTGTAGTGTATTATTGCTGAACAAACCGGCAGGAATGGTTTGAGGCAAGGTGCCATTGAATTCTATCGTTCCTGCATCGGCAGAAAAAGTTCCGTTATTGGTAGCATTACCTGCCAATTGTAGTGTACCCGTTACCGTTAATGACGCACTGCTTTCAATATCGAGGTCTTTAACCGCACCGGTACTACCAGCTAATAAAGGATATACCCTTCCGCCGGAAAGTCCGTTTGGAATAAGTACATTATCATCCGTGGTAGGCACACCGCCTTTCCAGTTCTTTGGGGTAAACCAATCACTGGTAAAATCGTTTCCATTCCAGGTATACTGTGACAGTTTTTCACCTACAGCGAATTCGCCTAAGGTTGTAATACCTGTAGCCTCAATTGAATTGGATGTACGCGTCGAAATGGTCGGCAGCGTCCACGCAGTACCGTTAAAGATACCCGTCTTAAATATGGTTGTAGTGGAACCGGCGTCCATATCTGCCGTTTCCCAGTTGAAAGTTGATGTAACAGATGTAAATACGGTTCCCTGGTTATCAAGCAACCAATAACGATTTACATCTTTATCAATATCAATACCCGAATAATCTACTTCTGCGTGATCGTTCGATACCGTACTGGCAAGTACATCACCAGCTGTTGTAACAGATGCAAACAAAAGTGTAACAGGCGCATAATAAGATGATCCGCCAATAGCAAAACTCCTCGAAACATTGGAACCTACCGTAACATCTCTTTTCATATTTCCATTCACCCAACCGGTTGATTGAGCTGAACCGGTAACTGTAGCTGCTGTAGGAATGATCACATTATATGTTCCTGTATTAATATTTCCTTTGCTGAAATGAAGGTTACTGCTAACCGTTATATCGCCGCCCAGGATCACAGAACCTGTTGTTTTATTTACAGCGAGTTTAGCTGGACTGCTAAGCAACAACAACGTTTGATCTGTTGTTCCATTCATCTGATAAGTACTGTTTGTACCGGTTAAGGCACTGCTTCCCGACATGATAAAATTTCCTGCTATGCTATGGGTTACTACAGTGGCATTGGTGTTTAGCGTTCCGTCGGTCATCATTAAATTGCCGGCAACCGAAAAAGCTGTTGCAGCAGTTTTAACGCCAGCTGCAGAGATCAACAGGTTACCATAAGGCTGTGCTGCAATATTCTGAACTGCCCCGTAATACTCAACTGTACTGGAAATATCAAATGCTTTGGTAGCGAAATTGATCGGGAAATTAGACAGCCCGCTTGTTTTTAATAATGCAGCATTTGACACACTGATCGTGCCACCTACCACATTGGTAGCCCTGTTGCAGGTAAATGTTCCGATATCAAAAATACCTGAAGTAACCAGGATGTTACCACTGGTTGCACTCTTGCCATATAACAATGGAAGGTTGGCCGCCAAAGATTTGGTTCCGCTTCCGCTGATCTTTAATGTTGAATATGAATATGCAGAACTGATCGTTTGATTGGTTACGGTAGATGAATAATCAGTAACTGATCCACCATAAAAAGTTACAGAACCTGTAAGGATATAATTTCCAGTGAAAGTAGCAGCATTTATCTTTAAGGTTGAACCACTATTGAATTTTGTTGTACCTGTATTGGTTACGGTATACGTGGGGCTCATGCCTGGATCTACTGTACCGCTTACATCAAAAAGACAACTGGTTCCGTCTATACTAATATTGGTTGCGAGGCTTGTAACCGAAGCAGCCGTTATGGTTACCCTGCGAAAAGTTGTCAGAACAGAACCTCCTATTGATTGTGTTGGGCCGGCAAATATCACCCTCGCACCGGTTGCAGTGGTGGTATAGGTACCATCATTGATCCAGTTACCATATAGTGTTATGGATGAACTGGGATGTGTGATGGTTGCATTTGACTGGATGGTAAAATTGCCATTCACGGAGAGATTCCTGGTCATTGACAGGTTGGTAGCAACCGCTCCACCCACAATGATATTTTTACAGACAGAAGCAACATTTATTTTTGGTTGATAGATGCCGGTAAAACTTGCATCTCCCAAAATAGCATCTTTTGTTATGTCTGGCACACCATTGGTCCAGTTTAACGCATTACTCCACAATGTACTTACTGTTCCTTTCCAGCTTGTTTGTGAAAACACGCTTATAGATAATAAGCATGAACATAGGAGGACACAAATTCGGGGCATGGATTTACGCATAGGTTTGGATATTATTAACTATTAAAATATGTCTTAACCAGCTAATAACGGAAACCCAGGCAATTTATTACCATGCCCCGAATATATTTTATATCAATATCGTAAATTATCTACCTGAACGAGAATAGTATATTTTATTTAACCAGCTGCTTATCAGAATGGTATTTTAATATTTGTAACACAACCTTCTCCTGGTGAACTATTGATAACAATTTCTCCATTGAACGAATGAATGCGGTTTATCATGTTTGAAATTCCGATCCCATTTCGTTGTTGTTTCATGTCGAAACCTTTGCCGTTGTCTTTTATGTTCAGTTGAACGGTGTTGATTAATAAATCAATATTCACAAACACACAGGTCGCTTTAGCATGCTTTATGATATTATTAAGATGTTCCTGGATGATGCGATAAATGTTCAGCTTCAGGTCATCCGAAATTTCATCATAGTCGCCTTCGCTGATCTTAAATTCTGTACCAATGCTTGTATGTTGATTAAAATTTTTCAAAAGAATCTGCACCATTTCCTCCAGGTTTATATTTTTTTGTGGCGTAACATGACGACTGCTCAACATCCGAATTTCCTGTATAGAGGATTCGATCAGTTCCATCGGATAGGCGATCATGGGTTTAATTTCAGGATGTTCATTTCCTGCCATACTCAGGTACATTTTCGTTCCGGCCAGGATCTGGTTAATATTATCATGCAACTCCTGGCCAATATGATTGCGTTCTCTTTCCTGTGCACTGATGATGGCCCTGGAAATTTTACGTTGTTCTTCGATGGTTTGATCGAGCACTTTTTTCTCTAGTAATTTCTTTTTTGTGATGTCATTGCGGATGGCCATATATTGAACGGGATGTCCTTTGTCATCGAGAAAAGGAACAATGGTGGCGTCTACCCAAAAGAAACTACCATCTTTTGCCTTATTGCGGAATTCACCTCGCCAGATCTTTCCACCAGAAATAGTTTGCATGAAATTGTCGAAATATTCCTTAGAATGAAGGCCTGAATTAATGATCGAATGGGTTTGCCCGATCAATTCATTTTGTTTGTATTGAGAAATCCGGCAGAAATTTTCATTCACTTGTGTGATAATTCCATCTGCATCCATGATGGAAATGATGGAAGACTGATCCAACGCATTTTTATAATTGGCTATTTCTTTAGTTGTAATTTTCTGCTGCGTGATATCCATAAAAGCACCGATCACCCTTGTTGGCTGTCCATTTTCATCCTTCAAAACATATGCCCGATCGAGCACACTCACAATGGATCCGTCTTCATGTATAATCCTGAATTCATCATTCCAGGATTCCACTTCATTCTTCCTGATTCTTTTAAGCCTGGATACTACTTTTTCAAAATCCTCGGGGTAAATTCTTTGAATCCAGTCATGAAAAGCAGGCACTGCACCTGCAGGATCATATCCAAGTAATTTGAAAAATGATTCATTCCACCATACTTCATCAGTAACCAGGTCCCAATCCCACAAAGCATCATTGGTTGCTCGGGAGATCGTATGAAAACGATCATTTGATTTGCGAAGTTCTTCTTCTGCATGTTTGATATCTGTAATATCGAGCATTGCACCCAACATTCTGATGGCAACCCCGTCTTCATCATACAATACATACGCTCTGTCGAGTACCGTGATATATTCTCCGTTACCGGTGCGGAATTGAAATTCTTCGGTAATATTATCTTCCTTCCTGGCTACCGCTTCAAAAAGTCTGGCTGTAATTCTTTCTTTATCATCCGGGTGTAGCCTGGCAAAAAAATCGCCGTCTGTAATCTCCTCCTCTCCTCTCATTTTGCCATAAAGCTGAAACAGGCGATCATTGCCCAAAACAATACTACCCCGCATATCCCAATCCCAAACAGCATCATTGGTAGCTTTTGCAATCAATTCGTATTGTTCATTCGATTTACGGATTCTTTCTTCGGTAAGCTTTCTTTCTGTAATGTTGATGTGCATGACCACCGCCCCACTGAATTTTCTTTTTTGCAGAGGGTTTACCTGTAACCTGAACCATTGTTTTTTACCAGATATATGGCAGGCATATTCATGTATAAATTCTGAACTTTTTTTACTGAATACATTTTTGACACCAGATACTATAACGTGTGCATCCTTATTTTTGATCAGCCTGGCAGCCAATACCGCTTTTATAAAATTATCTCCCTGTATAAAATCGCTGCCAATAAAATTATTCTCTGCCGAAAACGCTTTCCATGCTTCATTCACTTCAATGATAACACCCTCCTCATTTAGCAAAGCAATATGTGCCGGAACCGTATTGAGTATACTTGACAACCGTTCGGTCAGCTGCCTGTTTGCCTGGTAACTTTTTTCAAGTTTTTTTTCTGCCATTTTACTTTTGGTCACATCTAACATCACTCCTTCAATAATGATATCTTTTGAATGGCTTGCCTGCTGCAACACAATATTCTCTATCGCATATACATCATGATTGTTTTTATGCTTTAATATACTTTCATAATTTTTCAGAAAGCCGTCTTTGAGAAGTTTACGGATGAATTTTTTACGATCTGTTTTCCTGAAATAAAGTATTTCTGCATTCTTGCCAATCAATTCGGCACTGGATGAATACCCTATCATACCGGCAAAAGCATCATTGCAATTGATGATCTTTCCTTCAATATTCGTTTGGTATACTCCAGCCATGTTGCGTTCAAAAAGATGGCGGTATTTTTGTTCATTTTCTATGATCGTCTGTTCTGCGGTTCTACGTTCTGTGATATCCTGTACAACACCATATAAGCCGATTAACTTTCCTTCGTTATTGAACTCGAAACGACTTTCAGCATATATATTCTTTACTTCCCCATTATTATTGATAATCCTGTATTCCATGGTAGCCTGGCTGCCGGCAATCTCTGCTTCCGTATTGATCTTAGTTACATACTCCCGGTCATCCGGATGAATGAATGTTTTCCAGTATTCATGTTTATGATTGAGTTCCGATGTAGAAACTCCAAATATGTGGCAGGCTTCTTCCGACCATACTGAATCACCCGTTAATAAATTCCTTTCCCAGCTTCCAATTTTCGCAAGCGATTGAGCCTGCTTTAATCTTGATTGATTATATAATAATTGGTTCTCAACATTCACTCTTTCTGTTACTTCCCTCCCGGCTATGCAGATCCCATTTGCCTGATCCTGGTCCCAAACGGTTGTTAATGAAAATTCTACCCATGAAGTTTTACCCGATTCTGCTTCAAACGACATATTGAGCTTTACTGATTCTCCTTTAAGTACTTTATGCAACAATAAAACAATATCAGCAACCTGATCTTCTTTGATGTATTTCACGATGGATTCACCGATGTTTATATCCTGAAGCCTGTTTTCACCGGCAAACTCTTTCACCTTTTCATTAAATGCCTTTATGGTGAGGGCATTGTCGAGCAGGATAAACCCATCTGAACTATTATTAAAGATTGCTTTGATATTCGTTTCCGATTCCTTTATTTTTTCCTGTGCCGCCAATTGTCTAGTAATATCATTGATCAAAACAAGTCTTGCCGGGAGATTGTTAAAACTGATTTGGTCAAGGGTGATTTCAACGCTTATCATCGTTCCATCACTCTTCAGGTGTTTCCAGGTTCCTGCATGAACACGTCCGTCTTTGGATTCTTCAATAAAGTCTACAAATCGCTCTTTTTCATCATCGGGCCTGATATCCAATAAACTCATTTCTAAAAATTCTTCCCGTGAATAACCATAATGCATAACCGCAGCTTTGTTTACATCGAGAAACCTGAAATTCTCTTCATCAAGCACCCACATTGGCATGGGGTTTTTATCGAAAAGGTCGTGATATTTTTTTTCACTTTTAAAAAGCCTGGATAAGGTTTCATTCTTTTCCCGGTTCACCTGGTTTTGCTTCAGGGCTTTTTCTATGGCGGCTGGTAAACGGGTCAGCCGGTCTTTCAGGATATAATCATCAGCTCCCTGTTTAATGATATTAACCGCAAATTCTTCCGAAACAGTTCCGGTAACCAATATAAATGGGATTGGGTTCTGCCTGTTTCTGCTGATCAATAAGGCCTGGGTACCTGAATAGCTGGGAAGGTTATTGTCAGACAAAATGATATCAGGATCATATTCATTCAATGCCTCCAGGTATTCCTCTTCGTTGCATACAAGCCTAATCTCAAGAGGTTCATTGTTCTTTATTAAAACACGTTTTACGATGTCGGCATCATCTGGATTGTCTTCCAGCATTAATATTTTCATTGGTGATTTCATGGAGTGTGGTTAGGGTAAACAGGAACGTTGTCTGGTTAAAAGGTATATTTTATCTGGGTTTAGGTATTTGTTTCATTAGAATGATAGCAATGAGTCAAAAATCGCATTTAATATGCTGTGCATATGTAACAATTGAATGAATACCATGTAGTTAGTTTACTAATCAACAACAGTGATTATTAAACAAAATAATTCCTGAAATAAGGGTATTTCTATGCTTCATGTACTCCACGAAAACAGCTCCGGTATTATGTTTTTTGAATAGAAGCGAAAATGCTCAACAGAAAGCCCCCGGGTAATCCGGAGGCTTTTTATTTTAATATGATAATTTATATTTCTTTTGTAGCCGGGCTGTTCTATTTCTTTATCATCGGCAAAACATAACTGGCATGCTTACCCGATAATTGTACCTGGTATTTACCTGCTGGCAAATGCTCATCGAGAGAAAAACGATAACTGGATTCGGTGCCAACATGATCGAAGAAATAACTATTTACCATTTGCCCGTTCACGTTAAAGACCTGCACTGTAAAAGCATCTTTTTTTACATTTATCAATTTCAACATCAATGTATTTCCGATAACCGGGTTAGGATAGATCGTAACCAGGTCTTTGCCAGAACCGGCTCCCGGGTTTACCATTACTATTTCTGACAGGGAATTCCGGCCATCCAAAGCATAACTTCTCACGCGGTAAAAATGTTTAACACTTTGTGGGTCTTTATCAACATACTGGTATGACGTTGAATGACCACTATTGTCGTTTGGCATTGCAGTTGTGATCGTTTTAAATGTATTGCCGTTTAATGATGTTTCCAGTTCATAATGCTGAATGCCTGATTCATTTTCTACTTTCCATTCTACATCTATATCTTTCCTGTTCCATGCTGCTTTAACAGAAGTAAATGTTACAGGTACCACTTCCAGTTTTTTAAATACAATGTTGAATCTGTTTGCTGCATATGATCCCGCGTTAGATGAAATGGCAAATGAATACTGAGTTGAACCATTCATGTTTAACAGCTTGTCGGCAGTGCTGCCCAGGAATCTATCCTGCAATATTGCTGTTAATCCGCCTGATTCCATATTCGAAAGGCTTATATCAAAAACATAATCACGCACTTTCATCTTTGCCATCTGCACGAATAATGTATCATCCGCAACAGCTTTTTTTCTTCTTTCGATACTCAGCAATTGGTCAAAATGTTTGACACTGATGTTTTCTGCTCCACTGCTCATTTTCAATGCATCGCTCTTATCTACCAGGTCATTGTTTTCATCATCAAATGTCGCGAGCAGACCATCTAATAAATTTGTACTGCTGTCGGCATTGCCCAAAAACAGGTTTACCCTTAATTGTTGATCCGTTCCAAATGTGCGGAATACCTGGTCGCTGCCGGACGGGGTTTTATCTGTTTCTTTCATGGTTAATGTGCCCGCATTCACACGATCCTCAGACCGTACAAAGAAGGCTTCTCCGCCGGGGATATATTGACTGATGGCACTTACACTGGCCGTTTTATCGTATACGCCTGTAACGTTGTTCCAGTTAAGGGTAACATAACCACCAAGACCATACGAACCCGAAAGCTTGGGATCCCACACATACATGGTATTCTGAACATTATTCCTGGTTAATGAACCAAAATCTATTGCAGATGCATATGGATTTCCGATCAATGTAAAATTTGATGCCGATACCGGTTCCGGCTGAGTACCGGTTCTAACCTGCCCGTGTATACGCAAAGTGGCATCGGTGATGGCGGAATTCAATCCCTGCATCAGGTTGATGCTTCGGTTACCCCTGATGTACAGGAAATAAGCCGGGTAGGAATTGATTGGAATATTTGTACCAGGATTTGCAGGTAAGGTTACGAATGAGTTGCTGATGTTATCATAGGTTTTGATAAAAGACGCATTGGTGTTGCTTTGATCAAATCCATTGTCTGTCGTTCCGCCCGAAATTTTAACTCCGTACCCGGGATAAAGGTTAGGGTTAGCCGAAGCGGTGGTTAAGCCTTCCTGCCATGCGGCATTAATGGTTGGCACATCAGTTGCTGCAACGGGCACCGATAATAAGCGCCATCCGCGTGCAGCCGGGATATATCGTTCAATTATTACTTTTCCGGAAATTACATTACCGGTTAATAGTCCCTGGTTGGTAATATCGGCGATCCTGGCTGTTCCTGCAGCATTTGATTTTAAAATTAAACTGTCGCCGGTAACCAGTATCTTATTTGAAGCTCCAAAAGACAATGTACCAGTGAGGGTATCGGTTCCTGCGATGACCACGTCGTTACTGATGACCAGGTTCTTGATCACGTGATTTGTGAATGCATTTGCCGGAATGGTTTGCTGATCAGTTCCATTCATCTCCACCGTACCGTTAGATACATTAAAGACCCCGTCGTTTTGAATACTGCCAGCAATTTGCAAAGTACCCCCGTTTACTTCAATACTCGCTCCGGGTTCAATGACCAGGTTGTTCAAAGCCTGAACATGACTGATCACCGGGTAATGATCGAGGCCATTTAAGATGGTAACATTGGTTGAGGAATTTGGCAGGTTACCACACTGCCAATTCTGGGCATTTTCCCAATCCGTGTCTACCAGGCCGGTCCATAAGCCAGGCTCAGCTATACTGATATCAGTGGAGGTTTGAAATGCATTGCATCCTGCTCCTGCTGCAATGGTATAATAAACGGTATAAGTTCCAATCACACTGTTTTGTATGTTGATCAACCCTGTGGAAGCATTGATGCTCAGGTCGGGTGATGACGAGTATACGCCACCGGTAGTTCCTGTCAATGTTACGGATGCAATAGAGTCATCGGCACAATAGATGCCATTCGTATATTCTATGGATGCATCGGGAATGGGACTAATCACTACTGGTGTACTCCAGGAGAAAACGCCACATCCACCCGAAGCTGCAATGGTATAGCTAACCTGGTAATTTCCGGGTGTGCTTGCAGACAGGTTGATACCTCCGGTTGTAGAATCAATAACAAGGCCGTTTGTAGAAGAAAATATTCCACCTGCTGTTCCACTTCCGGTAGGATAGGCCGTTCCTGCCCCTGCACAATATGGAGAACCTGTATAAGATCCGTCTGCTGTGGGAGCCTCATCGATCGTAATGTTTGCAGAAGTTATATAAACCGGGCATTCGCCTCCTGCATCGATCGTATAATTTACACTATATGATCCCGGCGTACTGGTTGCAAGATTGATAAGGCCGGTTGCAGCATTTATTGATAAGCCAGTTGTAGAGCTGAATGATCCGCCGGTTGTGCCGGTAACCGTTACCGTTGCATTTCCGGAAGCAGAACAATAGGGCGTGCCTGAATAAACAATGCTGGTTCCTTTATTACACACTTCACCTATCGCCAGGTCGTTGATTGCTGTAGCATTTATCAAGGTTGAAGCGCTGTCTGTCAACAATCCTGTTTCTGTTGAAATCCACGATGATCCATTGTAAAGCGAAAGGCCGAACATTGCAGGATTTACGCCCGCATCAAGATCCTGTGGCAGGTAATGTGCAGTAACCGAATAGCTTGTAAATGCAGCTCCCAAATTGCTAAGATTCCAATGCCTGTTTACGCTTTTTGCAACATTGATGAGTGAGCTGCTGATAAAGGGATGATCTCCTGAAACAGATCGTGCAACGAGGTTTCCACCTATCGTAACATTATCAAATTGAAAAGACAGCGGCGTGAATTTAGTATTATCACCAGTTTCAAAAGCAATACTAAGTGGACCGGTGGATAGATATTTCTGTAAAAATCCATTGACCCAACCAGTAGATTGCGAAGCACCACTAACGGTAGCGCCTGGGGTAA
>JAKQKY010000448.1 GCA_029560415.1 Bacteroidota bacterium
GTTGGCCTTTTATTGATCATCCTTGGGTTTGCCAGTAGCTGTATCGTACAGGTCAATCCGGGAGAGATCGGTATCAAGATCCTGTTTGGAAGTATACAGAATGATGTATTAGGGAGTGGCCTGCACCTGGTAAACCCTTTACTGGAAATAAAAAAGCTGGATGTGAAAACGCAGAATTATACCATGAGCGGTATTCATGATGAAGGCACACAGGTTGGAGATGATGCGATAAGGGTATTAACCAGCGATGGCCTGGAAGTGACCATCGACCTTACTGCATTGTACCGGGTGGTTTCTGCCGATGCGCCCCGCCTGCTAAGGGAAACGGGCTCCGATTTCAGGGATAAGATCGTTCGACTTATCACAAGAACCAAGATCCGCGACAATGCAGTTTATTACCAGGCAGTGGACCTGTTCGGAAATAAACGTGATGAGTTTCAACAGCGCATTTATAAAAGTATCGAAGATGATTTTAAGAAAAGAGGATTGATGCTGGAACAATTGCTCGTGCGAAACATCACCTTACCCAATTCGGTAAAAGCATCAATTGAATCGAAGATCAATGCAGAACAGGATGCAAAAAAAATGGAGTTTGTGTTGCTGAAAGAAAAACAGGAAGCAGAACGCAAAAGGGTGGAAGCCCAGGGTATTGCCGATTACCAACGCATCATCAATACCGGGTTAACCGATCAACAGCTTCAATACGAGCAGATCAAAGCGATGAAGGAACTGGCGCTCAGCAACAATGCAAAAGTGATCGTGATGGGCAAAGGAAATAGCCCCATCATACTGGATGCAAAATAAACGTACCAGCCATTTCCAGCTGCCAATGCAATAACTTCATAGCATGGAAACGGTCACGATAAAAACATTTGACAATTATTTTTCAGCCAATATCATCCTCACAAGACTGCAGGATGCGGGCGTTCATTGCTACCTGAAAGATGAATATACAGTTACCATTGATCCCATTCTCAGCAACGCCATTGGCGGAATTAAATTACAGGTAAATACAGAAGATGCAGCCGTTGCAGAAAAAATGCTACGGCAGTTTGAGGATGAGTATCTTCAATCGGCGCAATGTCCCGTTTGCAGCGCACATGATTTTATGCAGGTTCCCAAAAGAGATTCGGGAAATATACTCACGGCGATACTAACCTGGATGTTTAGCAGCTATGCTGTTTCGGTGCAACAGGTTTATCAATGCCGTCAATGCGGTTATGAAAGCAAAACGCTTCCCGAAAATATTACAGAACTCAATTAAATAATATGTCCGCCGTTGATCAATCCATTAATTTTATATTGTAAAGTTGACAGATGAAAAAAATTGCCATGATACCGGCCCGCTATGCCGCCACAAGGTTTCCGTTTAAGCTGATGCAACCCCTCGGTAATAAAACCGTGATCCGGCATACATACGACAATACCGTTGCTACCGGCCTTTTTGATGAAGTACTGGTGGTCACCGACAGTGAGATCATTTTCAAAGAAATTGTTGACAATGGAGGCCATGCAGTGATGAGCAAACATCCTCATGAAAGCGGAAGCGACCGCATTGCCGAAGCGGCTGCTGCCATGGAAGTAGATATTATCCTGAACGTGCAGGGCGATGAACCTTTCATTGATGCAGGCGCCTTACGGAAACTATTAAACGCTTTTGAGGATGAATCGGTGCAGGTGGCTTCGCTCATGAAACCTTTTACGGATATGTCGCTGGTGTCCAATCCAAATTATGTAAAAGTTACGGTTGATAAAAATATGAACTCACTTCTTTTCAGCCGAAGCGTGATTCCATATCACCGGGAAACCAGCCTGCAGGCTGTTTATTACGAGCATATTGGTGTGTATGCATTCCGCAAAAAAGCGCTTTTGCAATTTACGCTTTGGGAGATGACCCCTTTGGAAAGCCTTGAAAA
>JAKQKY010000457.1 GCA_029560415.1 Bacteroidota bacterium
CTTTATTAACACACAGGTAGCCGTTAGTAAAGAGATATTACTAAGGAATAAGAAAGAGGCGTACAATGTAATGATGTTGTCTGCAAAGACTAATAATTTAATCATGTCCCCATCGCTGGCAAAGGATTACATCGCTGCTGCTATTTCTGAACACCAATACAATTTTGATATGTGCGACCGGTGCAGGTCAACTCTTGACTTAACTATTGAGGCGTTGCGGAGTTGTTTATCTGCATTGAAAGCGGAGTATTCAGTAACCAGGCAAACGGTTTAACCATGTACGTCAACAAAAAAATAGAACTCCATGCAAAGTGCCTTGCCGTTTTGGGCATGATTGGGAGGCTGAATGAAAGGATAAGCCAAAGTGAAAGAAGGTTGCATAATTGGGATCGGGCCGGATGGGATGCTAATATCCGATTAATGTGGAAGCGTGAAGAAATATCCTACAGGATAGAAACGGACTGCCTGATAAAAGAAAGGCTGGTTAATTATTACCAAAGAACACTGGACAAATTACATGAAACAGCAGTACAAGAATAATCTATTCATCAACCGGCTAAGAAATAAACCTGACAGGGGATATATAAATCGCTGGAATAAGTTTAATTAAAACTCATGAGCAATTATAACCGGTTTGCAATAAAGATGGGGCTTGTGGTTACACCGCCGAAAGAAAAAAAGCCCATCCCAAAGGCTAAGATCAAAAAGGAAACAAAGAAACGGGCAAAGCTGAACCGGCAGTACAGGAAGGAAGTAAAGAAAGCAGCGGAAGAAAGTAACCTGTGTGAAGTGAACAGCCCGGAATGTACAGGTATAATGGAAGGCATGAACCATATCCAAAAAAGGTCTGCAAAAAACCTGCTGGTAAAAAAGAATTTAACCAGGTCCTGCAATGCCTGCAACGGGTATATCGAACGGCATCCAAAGTGGGCAAAAGACAACGGGCATTTTATCAGCAAGTTTAAAGATTTGGAAAATACAATCATCGCTACCCCTAAAGAGGATGGGGTGATATTAATTGAGAAAGCATAAAAAGTACAATTATGAAATTCACGAGCTACTACGCAATCCCAGGTTTACCAAACTACGAAAAAAAAAGATTGGAGCCTGCCGATATGATAAAATTAACCGCCAAATTTTTCAACCTGTCCGTTAGTCAGATTTTGAGTAAACACCGCTACAGGGAACTGGTGATTGCCAGGCATTTGTTTTATTACTATGGCCGGGCGGTAGGGTATGGCTGGCGAACCTTAGCCATCGCCACAGGCGGCAGGGATCACACCACAGCAATACATGGCTATAAGACCATAGCAGATTTGATTGAAGTGGATAAAGAAACAAAGAAGCTGTACGATCAATTCCATGCGTACATGGATCAGCAGAAATACAGTGTACTGCAGGCGGCTGATTTAAAAGAGCAAAGAGCATGACCGACCCCGACTTCATAATAGCAGACCTAAAACTGGAAAACAGGAAACTACGGGAGTTACTTACAAAGATCATCCAGGTAACGGATGCACAGCGGGATTCCGGCAAGAAAGATTCCCGGCACATGACCCCTATATGGGCGGTTAAACGGGAGATTGCGGAGGTGCTGAACCCGGTGAAAAAGAAAACACAAATTGAATTTGAAGGGATATGACCCTTTACAAAATAGAAAAATGAAAAAACTAAAACGAACACCTTGCTCACTCGGCTGGACGGGTCACGCCATGCGGAGGTTAAGCAAAAAATTGATTAAAGGCGGGCAGTGGAATTTCCCTTTACGGAAAACCAGGAAACGAAGGCGGTACGTCAGCCCGTTCAATGAGATATTCCACCGCGAAAATAAAGGGATGCCGTTTTAATGACCCTTTACAGTCCAAAAAAATAATCGTTATGAAAAAAAGTTTTGCCATAAACTGGAATGTGTTTACCTTTACGTCAGCGACGAATCTCATTTTAACACGAAAGTGTACACATTCAGTAAACATCATATTAAACTTAATCGGTCAGGCCACACTTTGTGTGTTGGGGTTCGTCGCTGTTCTCCTCTGCCTGACCGTATATCCTTCACTTTCAAAAGCAGCGACAAATGCCTAAAGTCTTAACCTTCAGCCGGACGTTCCCGGCATACCATCCTAAAGCAGGACAGCCCACAAACTTTGTTGAGAAGATCACAAAGAACTTGCACCATCTTGGCACGCCGCCATGGGATATTCCCGACGAAATTTTCACCACAGAGATATACTACATTGTTGATAGTAAACGTCACACCATCCGCTCCGGCAACCGCTGGAAGGTAGGGGATAAATTTTCTCCCCGTGTATGGTCAGGCAAGCCGTATCAATCAAAGCAAATAATCATTGCCCCGGATATTGAGGTAAAGAAGGTTTGGCCTGTAGAAATTGAATTTTTTGGAGGGAGTTTTTATGTTCAATTGCCTGTAAAGAAAAACCATTGGACGCTTCTTTCTGCCGGTGATGTGGCAAAAAATGACGGATTAGAAGTACATGACTTTATAGACTGGTTTAAAGTTCATCCAAAAAGCAAAGCATTCAATTTTAAAGGACAAGTTATCTGCTGGGATGAAAGCGTAATTTATTAACCCCCTCACCGTTGAGGGGTAAAACAAAAGACAATGAAGACAATAACCGAAATATTTGCAACAAATCCTGACCTGCTTAATCAGCCGGAGGTAAAGGAACTTATTGAACAATTCCGAGTTCAATTCAATTCAGTAAAGAAGAAACACAT
>JAKQKY010000458.1 GCA_029560415.1 Bacteroidota bacterium
TTTGAAATAAAACGTTCTTGTTTATATACAAATCCACATTCTTATGAAAAAAAATCTATCCTGCCTCGCAATTTTTATTGCCGTTTTTGTTTTCATTTTTTCTTCCTGTAAAAAAGACAATACCGACGATCCGCCGGCTACAGTCAAAACAGGCTATGTAACCGGAAAAGTGATTGCCAAAAATGGCACAACACCTATTCCCAATGCCACTGTTTTTATCGATGCTGACGGAGAAATCTACATTACTAAATCATCGGTGGACGGCAACTTTACCCTGCAAGCCCCCATCGGCCAGCAAGTATTGAACATCCAAACCGGAGGCGGTAACATTTTCAGGGCACAATACCCTGTCAGCATTGCCGAAAACCAAACCACTACCGTGCCTACCGGAACACTCAAGCTGTTGCAGGCCGATAGTCTTGCCTTTATCCACGGCTTATTCGACAACATCCAGGTTGTCATTCAGGATTCATTAGGATACAGTGTGCATGAAATTTTTGTGAGCGACCTGAGTAACCCGGCCCTTTTGGAAACTTACGGCGCTATCTTTTTGAATTGCGGCAAACTAGGCGCCCTTGATTCACTCAAATACCAAAACCTGCTTACCTACGTTCAAAACGGCGGTAGCCTGTATGCATCAGACTGGGCTGTGGAATACCTTACCGGAGACGGTAATTATAAAAGTACAGGCCATGCACACGAACCCTATGGTATAAAAGCCACCTGCCCTAATGGGCTGTCCGGCGGATTTATCGCTGACAGCACCTTATGCACAACCAAATCAGGCCCGGCCACTATGGTACACAATGCGCAAATTGTCGCACAGGACCTTATTGATTACCTTGGGATCAACACCCTTGATATTGAATTTGATCTCGAAGGGTGGGAAGTTATAGAGCATATCGACATTCCATGGGAAATTCTGATACAGGATAATAATTCATTAGGACCTTTAGCTGCCCGCATCTATCCCACACCGTCGCCCAATAAGTCCTTACAACGTATGCTCGACCAGGGATGGGTTACTATTTGCCACATTCCCCCAGGAAACCCCGCTAATGCACACACTATTACTGTCTCGGTGAACGCATTGCCCGCACATCTTGCACACGGTGACTTCGTCGGTTCATGTGAAAGCGTTGGCTACGGTGGCGTTATTTATTACACCACTTTCCACAACGAAGTTCAAAGCAGTACTAGCAACAATGTCCAGCGAATATTACAGTATTTTATTTTGAATATGTAATCATTAAAAAATTTATCCCATGAAAACAAACACCAAACTTTTATTTATTGCCCTGGCTGCATCGTTAATGATGTTCAGCGCCTGCAAAAAAAGTAACCATGACCTGGATATCATCCCCACAGGCAATGGCCCTTACAGCCCAACCACAGAACAATCTATGTCAGGACTGGGCACCACACCAGGTTATCCCACAGGCACCGAGTTCAGACTACCTGCGAATATTTTCATTATCGGCGAAATCAGGGGCGGCATACAGGGTAAAAGCTATCAGGTGAACAAACAAAAATACAACGGGCCCTTCCCTATTGTTGCGGAGGAAAAAGCATGGGTTGACTACGGAACCGGCACCTTCGTGAATTTATATATTAAGTTTTTTAATTCCCTGCCCACACCTTCTTCTGTTACCATACCGGGAGGACTGATTTTTATTGATTCAGCAGACCTGCATGAACATATCGGCAATTTTCAAAAAGGATATATTATGCAGTCATTCACCATCCCTGTTCCGGCTATGGATACGGCGTTTGCACATATCAAAGCCTATTGTCTGAATGCCTCTTTAGCTCCCAGTAATTACAATGCCATATATTACATTGGACCCATTACCAATAACCCGCAGCTAAACCAAATCACCAACATCATGGCTCCCAAACAATATCCTTTTGGAGAAGAATACAATATTCAACAGATTGTCTGGGATGTTACCGACCATGGATTAACACTCTCTGCCGCGCAGATACAATACCTGAATTCTTTGCCATAGTTTTGTTTTGATAATTGTTGTTAAAGAAACCGGCGGTCAATACCTGCCGGTTTTTTTTATCCACATTTTGATAACTATTTCATTAAAAAAAATAACTTTGTTTTTTTATATCAAACAATTTTCGATGAAACAATATTTAGGACTTCTCGACCATGTTCTGCAAAAGGGAACCGAAAAGGCTGACCGGACAGGCACGGGTACCATCAGTGTATTTGGTTATCAGATGCGTTTCGACCTGAATGAAGGGTTCCCTTTATTAACTACCAAAAAGCTACATCTGCGGTCAATAATACATGAATTACTCTGGTTTCTTCAGGGCAATACAAATATTAAGTACCTGAAAGACAACAATGTTTCTATCTGGGACGAATGGGCCGACGAAAACGGCGACCTCGGGCCTGTGTATGGAAAACAATGGCGCTCATGGCAAACGTCAAATGGCCAAACCATCGACCAGATTACACAATTGATACAAAACATCAAAACCAATCCCGATTCGCGCAGGCTTATCGTCAGCGCATGGAACATAGGCGAAATAGAAAAAATGGCGCTTCCACCCTGCCATGTGTTGTTTCAGTTTTATGTAGCCGAAGGAAAACTATCCTGTCAGTTATACCAGCGTAGTGCAGATATCTTTCTGGGTGTTCCCTTCAATATTGCCTCCTATGCCCTGCTCACCATGATGGT
>JAKQKY010000460.1 GCA_029560415.1 Bacteroidota bacterium
TAATGCAGCTGTTGCTTCCCTGAGTTCCTTTTCCAGATCTTCATAGATGGCTGCATCATCATCATATTTTGGATAAAATATACCATCCGTATATGCTTTGCCGGCATCAAAGTAAGGCACATCGCCATAGGTATCTACAAGGCCCATATAGGCATACGCTTTCCAAATCCTGATCATGCTTCTCAAATTAACCGCATTGCTGTTTCCATTTAAATTGGCTAAAGCCTGCACCAGGTTTTTAAGGCCGCCGGTAGTTGGGTTATTTAGCGGTGCTGTACCAACATAACTGGCTTCCCACCTTGCATTGTTAAAGTTGTCAATGTCTGCGTTGAAGTTAGGACCCTCTGTGGCTCCTGCATTAAATGGGTTTACAAACTGCTGTACAATGGTATTTTCTGTTTCCCAGCCGGTGCCGTTAAATGAACGTTGTGCCCCTGCCAGGAGTAACCCCGGATCAATGGACGTTACGGCGTAAGGATTGGTGTTGATCTCTACAAAATCCTTGTCGCATCCTGCGAACAGGAACATACTACCGGCAAGGGATATACTATATATTATTTTTCTCATAAAAATTAGAATTTTACGTTTAAACTTAAGTTATAACTGCGTGTTGTTGGCAGTGCTGCATTTTCATAACCAGACCTGATGTCGCCGGAAGACTGTACGGCTTCGGGGTCAAGACCAGGAAGATCTTTGTATAATATTGCCACGTTACGTACAGAAGCTGATAAGGTAAGTCCTTTGAAGAATTTGAGATAGGATACCTTGTTTACAATACTGGTAAGATTGTACACTACGGATATATTTCTCAGCTTCACAAAGTCTGATTTGAAAACGAAGGGGTCGCCGATCTGCAGGTTCCTGTAGTCCGCATAAAATGCTTGGAGGTTGGTAACGGCAACATCGTTTGGCCGGCCTGTTGACTGAATAACGCCGGGAAATACCAATCCGTTCTCTCCATCTCTCCTCCCTGCTAATGATGCTACAGACAAGCCTTGCCTTAACATATTCAAAGCGGTACCTGACATTACTGTACCACCAAATTTGTAGTCTATAAATATTGAAACGGTTAGATTTTTGTGTGAAAAACTGTTGATCCATCCACCGGTGAATTTAGGGATAGAACTGCCCACGGGCTTGTAATCAGGAGTAGCAATTAAACGGCCAGCATCTGTTAAAAGAATATTGCCGGCATCATCCCTTAAATACGTTCTTGTATACAATTGGTTCATCGCTAAACCTTTTGTGTAGCGTATCTGTCCGAGGAACTCATTTCCTGTTTGGTTAAAATTCAGCAGTAGAAAATCGTTTACACCTGGAGAAATTTCAAGCACTTTGGTAGAGAGGAATGCATTGTTCCAGGAAGTGGTCCAGGTGAAGTTGCGTTTTTGTATTGGCGTAATTTCGATCAGCGTTTCTATACCACTGTTTCTTAAGGATGCCAGGTTGTCCTTGGTGCCTGTATAGCCAGAAGCGTTGGACACAGTTACAGGCAATACCTGGTCGGTGGTTACTTTTTTAAATGCAGAGATGTCAAAACGAACCCTGTTTTTAAACATTCTCAGTTCAAGGCCTATTTCTTTTTCATCTGCTTTAAATGGGGTTAACAATGCATTGGGTGCATTTACGCCACCAATAGTTGCTGTAGCCTGGTTATTAAAATTATTAGGAGCAATGGTATAATTGAGAACACCTTCGTAAGTATCAACACCATTGGCACTGCCGGTGCTTGCCCAGGCAACTCTTAACTTACCGAAATTGAGCCATGTTTGTTTAGGCATTAATTCAGAGAAAACAAAACTGGCAGATGCTGAAGGATAAAAAACCTTATTGTTCTTAGGATTGTACACGGAGAACCAGTCTTCCCTGCCTGTGAGATTGATATACAAGAGGCGGTTATATCCAAACTCCATTAAACCATAAAGAGAATTAACTCTTCTTTTACCATAGGTGAAGGTTTGGGCCTTTACGTTCCCGTTATCAATGGAATAAAGGTCTTTTACAATAAAATTATTAGTTGTCTGGCTGGTGCCGTTGCCCTCTGTTCTGTAAGTGTTTCCACCAAAACTGGCTTCAACAGAAAACTTGCCAAATTCTTTATTCGCACCCAGTAAAAAGTCTGCATTTACCTCTGTTCCTTTTCCCTGTGAGATATTATAAGTGCCTTTGTAAGTACCATCCGCATTTGTTGCTACGCTGGTTCCTATGCCAGAAGGAATTTTAGACTCGTTGGTATTCACCGAATAATTATAATTGTACCTGCCCATGATGTACAACCAGTCTGTAAAATCA
>JAKQKY010000491.1 GCA_029560415.1 Bacteroidota bacterium
CAATGAAAAGCAACCACCATAATAAATCCCTAAGTTTGTGGGAGATGAGCAAGGTGGAAACCATAGAGCAATTCTACAAACGCAAATTTGACTGGCTACCGGATAACTTCCGCAATGAGATTGGTCACTTCAATATTATTAAATTGAAGCCTGCTCCCGATGGTAAACCACAGCCCGTTCCTTATAAGCGGCGTGATTTTTACAAGATCATGCTGGTAATGGGCAACAGTGAAGTACACTATGCAGACAAAGTATACCAGGTGCAAAAACAGGCGCTTTCCTTTTCCAATCCGCACATACCTTACAAGTGGGAACACCTTGATACCATCCGCAGTGGCGTATATTGCATCTTCAACCAGCATTTCTTTCACCAGTATGGCAACCTGGGACAGTACGAAGTATTTCAACCAAATGGCACGCATATTTTTGAACTGGATGATGAACAGGTGAAGAAAGTTAACTCCCTTTTTCAAAGGATGTTCGAAGAGATCAACTCAGCGTATATCCATAAGTACGATGTGCTGCGTACGATCATATTTGAACTGATACATTTTGCTTTAAAGATACAGCCCCAGGTAACGCCTGATAAGCAACCTATCAACGCCTCAACACGCATTGCTACTTTGTTTCTTGAATTACTGGAACGCCAATTCCCGGTTGATGATAATCACCGCACGGTAAATATGCGCTCTGCCGCAGATTTTGCTAAACAACTAAACGTGCATGTCAATCATTTGAACAGGGCCATTAAAGAAACAACGGATAAAACTACTTCGCAACTCATTGCAGAACGGATTGTACAGGAATCAAAGATCCTGCTTAAACATAGCAACTGGAACGTATCTGAAATTGCTTATGCACTTGGCTTTGCCGAAACGGCTCATTTTAATAATTTCTTTAAAAAGCACACCACCCTCACACCGCTGCAATTCAGGGCTGTTTGATTTTTGCAATGAGTTGTTTCGTTTTTGTTATAGAAGGGCCCTCCCGCCAGGTAGCTTTGTATCCTTATTCATCATGTAAATTTTAATGTTATGAAAGAACAAAACCGGAGGAGCTTTTTAAAAGCAGGTGCTACGCTCAGTGCATCTGTTATTGCAGGTTCAGCAATGGGTGCTGTGTCCAATGAAAAAAAATCCGAAAAAAATGACTCCCTCAATATGAAAACATCAGATCGTACATTAGGCACAGGACAACACAGCCTGAGAATAAACCATGGTATGGGCCTTGGTTGCATGGGCATGAGCTGGCACCGTACGTATATCCCCGACCGTAAGCCGATGATCGAACTCATCCGGAAAGCCTACGACATGAATGTAAATTTCTTTGACACTGCCGAAGCCTATGGCCCCTGGAGAAATGAAGAACTGGTGGGGGAAGCCATCCAGCCCTTCCGTAAAAAGATCATCCTCTGCAGCAAGTTTGGGTTTAATATACAAGATGGAAAACTATCCGGGCTCAACAGCAAGCCTGCCCATATTAAAGAAGTTGTGGAGCAATCTTTAAAAAGACTGAAAACAGATTATATTGATTTGCTTTACCAGCATCGGATAGATCCCACGGTACCGATTGAAGAGGTGGCCGGAACCGTAAAGGATCTAATCAAGGAAGGCAAAGTGCTGCATTTTGGCTTAAGTGAAGCAGATCCGGTTAACATCCGCAAAGCACATGCTGTACATCCGCTTACCGCTTTGCAAACCGAGTACTCACTCATAACAAGAGACCCGGAAGAAGCCATTTTAAATACCTGTGAAGAACTGGGTATCGGCTTTGTTCCTTACAGCCCCATCAGCAGGGCCCTCCTTACCGGCTATATCAACCCGCTTACAAAATATGTGGCAGACAATGATAACCGGGATACCCTGCCCCGTTATACCCCGGAGGCCGTAACTGCCAACTGGCCGCTGTTGGAAACCATTGCAGCTTTTGGCAACCAGCGTGGTTTTACAGCTGCCCAGGTTTCATTGGCCTGGCTGCTGGCTCAAAAGCCCTGGATCGTGCCCATTCCCGGAACCACCAAACAGGCACATCTGCAGGAAAATCTCTGGGCAGCTGGTTTTGAATTCAGCAAGGAGGATTTAAAAAGCTTCACAGAACAAATTGCCGCGATTAAAATTACGGGCGCCCGCAATTGATAAAAAAAGCTTTTCCTGCAACAAACAAAGTGCTATCTTGTTACTCCTGTTTGTGAATGTATTCAAACAACGGGATAATAAATAAAAACAAAAGCAACATGACAACAACAAATGTAAAAGCCTACGGTACGGAAGCAGCTGATGCAGCACTAAAAGAAATGGTGATTCCACGCCGGGAAGTACTGGCAAAAGATGTAGAGATAGAAATATTGTATTGTGGTGTTTGCCACAGCGATTTGCACATGGCCCGAAACGATTGGGGCGCCAGTGCCTACCCTGTAGTGGTGGGTCACGAAATTGTTGGCAAGGTAATCTCCACCGGCAGCAGCGTTACCAAA
>JAKQKY010000492.1 GCA_029560415.1 Bacteroidota bacterium
ATGACTGTTGCAAAGCTTCATCTGTAAGGGCAACTTCCTGGCTGCCTAATGCATTCTGGCTGGCAATTTGTTGCCTGATTTTACTCAATGAACCGAACTTGCCCGTCTTTACATCCGGATTTATGGTTGTGGATGCTGCAGCTGTTTTGATTGTTTCTTTCGCAGAAATTTGTTTTGATTCGATCACGAGCTTCGCTTCCAAAACCGGCTCCTTGCGTTGAATTGCCGGTTGTTCATCCTTTATCCTGGATACTGCCAATGACCGAAACGATAAAACCTTACCCGTTTCCGTTATTTTTTTTTTAGATAGGCCTTCACCCTCAGCCGTAAGTTGTACCGCCTGGTTGAGGTAGGTAAGCCTGATCAATAATAATTCGATGTGCAGTTTTTTATTCCTGCTTTGTTTATACTGGATGATGGAATCATTCAAAATATTCAGGGCAGCAATGAGCCACCCGGTACTTACCTCCTTGGCATGCTGCTGGTATTTCTGTTTAAAATCATCGGCTACTTCCAGCAGGATGGCAGCCTTTGCATCTTTGCTCACGAGCAGGTTTCGTACAAATTCTGCAAAACCTTCCAGCAGTGTATCTCCTTCAAAACCTTTCTGGTTTATTTCATCAAAGAGCAGCATGGCATCTGCCAGTTGCTGCTGCTGCATAAATTCCAGGAGCCTGAAATAATAATCTTCATCCAATATATTAAGATGCTCCAGTGTATTTGCATAATTTAAATGCCCCCCGGTAAAACTCACGATCTTATCCAATATGCTCAGCGCATCCCGCATACAACCTTCACTTTTCTGGGCAATGATGTGGAGTGCTGTTTTTTCTGCCTCTATATGTTCTTTGCCACATATTTCCTGCAGGTGATCAATGGTATCGTTGATGGTTATACGCTTAAAATCAAAGATCTGGCATCGACTTAAAATGGTAGGTAGTATTTTATGTTTTTCCGTAGTGGCCAGGATGAAGATGGCGTATGGAGGCGGTTCTTCGAGTGTTTTCAAAAAGGCATTAAAGGCCGATGCACTTAGCATATGAACCTCATCCACGATGTATACTTTGTATTTGCCGGCCTGTGGTGCAAAGCGCACCTGTTCTACCAATGAGCGTATATCATCTACCGAGTTGTTACTCGCCGCATCAAGTTCATGTATATTAAGAGAAGTTCCATTGTCGAAAGTTACACAGCTGTTGCAGGTGTTGCAGGCCTCGCCATCGCTGCCCCTGTTTTCGCAGTTGATGGTTTTGGCAAGTATACGGGCACAGGTTGTTTTACCAACACCCCGGGGCCCGCAAAATAAAAATGCATGCGCCAGTTGATTATTGTTGATGGCATTCTTCAGGGTTGTCGTAATGTGCGACTGTCCCACAACAGTACTAAAATTCTGTGGCCTGTACTTCCTGGCAGAAACGATGAATTTGTCTTCCATGGTTATGATTGCATGTCAATTGTAAAAATGTATGATTTAAGGATCCCGAATCCTGTATCCCGTATCCCGTATCCAGCATCCAGCATCCAGCATCCAGTATCCAGCATCCCTCCTGCAAGTTAACAAATCCTCCCGCAACTTATTAAGTGAGCATGGGGTGCCGGTGAAAGGTTTTGGTTCTATCGAAGATAAACCGGTAGGTGGTTAGGTTCCGGGTTCTGAACACTTCGCCCAGGCCTTCGGCAATGTTGATCATTTTGGGGTTAAAGTCCCCGATCCATTGCATTTCATATTCGGAATAAGGCACCTGGTTTGATTGGATCACTTTGGCCGATTCGCCTATGATGTAAGAATCTACTCCTTTTCCCTGCCATTCGGGCACTACTCCAAATACCAGTCCATTGAATTTTTTATTGGGCCTGAATTGCTTCAACCATAAAAAACGGAGCTTTTGCAGCAGCCCGAATTTTCCATCCAGTTCCTTGAACCATTGGTTGAGATCGGGAAGGTTGATGAAGATGGCCACCGGCTCATCCTGGTAATAGGCAAACCAGATAATTCGCTCATCCATCACTGGTTTCATTTTCTTAAAAAGCAATACGACCTGTTCTTTGCTCATTTGTTTCAGCCCGCCATGCCCGGCCCAGGCTTTGTTGTACACCGTCGCAAAATCTCCTGCAAATTTTTCCAGCTGATTTTTCTTAATGTGCATGGCATTAAAACCAGGATCATTGGCAATGGCAGCGTGCCGGTCCCATATTTTCTTTTCGAGAGGTTTTTTTGGATGCATACCCAGGCATACCTGGTGAAAGAAAGGTTTAAAGCCATAGTGTTCGAACAAATCCTGGTAATATGGAGGATTGTAATTCATGCAATAAAGCGGCTCCTGGAATCCCTTCGTAACGAGCCCCCACCAACGATCTCTTTCGCCAAAGTTGATCGGGCCGTCCATGGCTTCCATGTTTTCGGAAAGCAGCCAATGTTTCGCATTATCAAACAACAGGTCGGCTGCATCCTGGTTGTTGATGCATTCAAAAAAACCGATGCCGCCTACCGGCATATCGTCTCCTTTGTTTTTATATTTTTTGTTTACGAAGGCGGCTATGCGTCCAACCAGGTTACCTTCATTATCTTTTAATATCCAGCGCTTCACTTTTCCAAAACGGAAAGCCTTATTCTTTTTCTCATCAAAAACGTCGCTGATATCCTTATCCAGTGGCCTGATCCAATTGGGATCATTTGCATAGAGGCCCAGGGGAACTTCCAGGAATTCTTTTGCAGCAACTTTATCGGTAAGAGGGAAGATTTGCATGAAATTTATTTATTCGGTAACCGGTTTGCCGGATAATTCTTTTCTCAATTCATTGGCTGTTTTGGTGCTGCCGTCATGGCTCCATCCTGGCGGCATGAACAGGTATTTTAATTTCACACCCAATGGTACCTTTTTACGCAGGTCGCTGCCGATAGACCTCCATTCATGAAAAATTACTTCAATTGGGTTGTTATCATTTTCAATCGGCTTTGTAAGTCCGTAACGGATCGGATCATCATCTACTTCTTCCTGGAAAGTACCGAATATCTTATCCCAGATGATCAGGCACATGCCCATATTTTTATCCAGGTACCTGATGTTACTGGCATGATGTACCCGGTGATGTGAAGGGCTTACAAAAATGGTTTCAAACCAGCTGGGCATTTTATTGATGTACTGGGTATGAACCAGGATGCCATAGGTTTGGGTGATGGAATACATGAATACGATATCCAGCGGATCAAAACCCATCAATGCAATGGGAATGAAATATACAAAGCGGTAAACAGGCTGCAATACCGAAGAACGGAAGCCTGTAGTTAGATTAAATTCTTCTGATGAATGGTGGGTAACATGTACGGCCCAGAATAAGCGGCAGTAATGGTCTACCCGGTGTTCTACATAAAAAGCAAAATCTTCGAGCAGGAATAACAGGAACCAATAGAGGTAAACATTTTCAACTGTAAAAAAACGATGCTGGAAACTCCATGCCAATATACTCACGTAGAAGGCTGTACGCAAAATAAAATCAAGCCCTGCATTGATGAGGGTGAGGTATACATTCTGCAGTGTTGACTTAATACTATACAGGCGCCTGTGCTGCCAGTTGCTCAATATAATTTCAGCCCCAATCAATATGGCATATAAAGGAATGGAAATAAGTATGAACCAGGCTTCACGGGAAGAATGCATGAATGTATTTTTTAAGAACCAGCAACTAAACCGACATGATCTCTTTCTCTTTTGCAGCCAGGTGCTTCTCTACCAGCACAATGAATTTGTCTGTTATATCCTGTGTTTCCTTTTCGGCATCTTTACATTCATCTTCACTGAGGCCGTCTTTCTGAAGCTTTTTTATTTGTTCGATAGAATCGCGGCGTATATTCCTTACCGATACTTTGGCATGTTCACCTTCTACATTGCAACGCTTTACCAATTCCCTTCTTCTTTCTTCGGTAAGTGGTGGCAGGAATAAACGTATGATATTGCCATCATTCTGTGGGTTGATGCCGATGTTGGCGGCGATAATGCCCCTTTCGATCTGCTGTAACATGTTTTTTTCCCAGGGTTGTACCGAAATCGTACGGGCATCCAGGGCAGTAATATTAGCAACCTGGTTAACGGGAGTGGGATTTCCATAATAATCCACCATAATGCCATCGAGCATATTTGGGTTGGCCTTACCGGCCCTGATCTTAACCAATTCTGCTTCGAGGTGATTGATGGCCTTGGTCATGGCAGCAGTCGTGTCTGCCAATATTGTCTGTAAATCTTCTGACATAATGAAATGAATTGGCTGCAAAGCTATTAAAAACTACCAAAAGGGAGCGCTCAATTTTGGAAACTAACCATAAGTTGAAATGAAATACAAGTATCACTCTTAATCTACTTCAACCGTATCTGAAACCAGTGTGAGGATCTTGTGCGATTTAATGAGTTCTTTTTCGGGAGCTTTTTCAATGTTGATGGCCTTCCTACGTTGCCTTAGGAAATACACCACACCTATGAAAGAAAAGGCGGTGATCAGTAGGATACCCATGACCGTTGTGGTACCGAGGTTACGCAACCCCAGGGCCATACCAATGAAAACGATATTGGCTCCAACACAGGTAAGGGTTGTTTTACGGTGCGAAAATCCAAGGTCAAGAAGAAAGTGGTGAATATGGGTTCTGTCTGGACTGAACGGCGAACGACGATCCAGGATTCTCAAACCAAATACGCGTAACGTATCGAAGAGAGGAATCATGAGGATCGAAAACCCGATGGCTGGTGCCGATTCGAGTGGTAAGGAAACACCGGTAGTTCCTGCCAGGTTGATGAATTTTATCACCAGTATGGAATTTACCAGTCCCAATAGCAGTGAGCCAGTATCGCCCATGAATATTTTAGCCGGGGAGAAATTATAGATCAGGAAGCTGATCAGGCTGCCTGCGAGGGCAAAAGCCATTACCGCGTAGGTTAATTGGCCTATATAAAAGAAGTAAGTTCCGAAAACAATGGTGGTTAAAAAGCCAAGGCTTCCCGCCAGTCCGTCAACGCCATCGATCAGGTTAAATGAGTTGGTGATCACGATGATGGTAAACAGGGAAAGCGCAATGCTCGCAATATGAGGGATCTGGTATACACCCAACAAACCGTGCATATTGTTGATATATACACCGCCGAATTTGATGAGGATGCCGGCTGCGATCAATTGCCCGATGAATTTTTTACTGGCCGACAGGATCAAAACATCGTCTTTCATTCCGAGGAAGAAGATTACAATGGCTGCTGCGGCAAAATACTGGAGTTCAGCTGAAGTACCCGAAGGTACTCCCATGAGGGTGGCAATGATGAAACCTGCGAAAATACCCAGTCCGCCGAGGGTTGGAATAACCGCTTTGTGTACTTTACGCTCATCCGGCTCATCAAACAATTTCTTGTCTTTTGCTACCTGGATAATAACCGGTATAGCAAAAAAGGTAATCAGAAAAGACAAAGCCGAACTAAGTAAAATATTATCCATGCCCAGGGGTTATTAATCCATTATATACAAAAGTATTAATTATGTTTTGTATAATAAATTTAATACAAATAAAAACCTGATCAATTTAAAGGTATACCTGTTCAAATAAACAAGGCTTTAACCTTGTTTCAGCTGAAATGTGCTATTAAATAACGGTATAATGACAGGCTTAGTATCAAAGTTTTTTCTTTGTACATGCCCCGAATTAAATTAGGTTTGCAGGCAAATTACAAAATTTAGCCATTATAACATCAACTATATGAATAACCTTACTGAAATAGCTTCCCAGGTAAGAAGGGATATTGTACGCATGGTGCATGCCGTTCAAAGCGGTCATCCGGGTGGTTCCCTGGGTTGCGCAGACTATCTTACTGCCTTGTATTTCAAGGTGATGAAGCATAATCCTGCGTTTACCATGGATGGTATCGGGGAAGATCTTTTCTTTCTCAGTAATGGGCATATTTCCCCGGTGTTTTACAGCTGCCTGGCAAGGAGCGGTTACTTTCCAACGAGTGAACTCAGTACTTTCCGTAAAATAAACAGCAGGTTGCAAGGGCACCCAACTACCCATGAGCATTTACCGGGTGTTCGTATCGCCAGCGGATCACTGGGACAAGGCATGAGTGTGGCCGTGGGAGCGGCTCTTGCTAAAAAACTCAATAACGACAATAGCATTGTTTATTCCTTACATGGCGATGGCGAACTGGATGAAGGCCAGAATTGGGAAGCCATCATGTTTGCTGCCCATAAAAAAGTGGATAACTTAATTGCCACGATCGATTGGAACGGACAACAAATTGATGGTCCAACCAAAGAAGTAATGAGCCTCGATAACCTTCACGCAAAATTTGAAGCCTTTAACTGGCAGGTAATGGAAATGGATGGAAATGATATGGATGCAGTTGTAGCTGGTTTGGAAAAAGCGAAATCAATGCTGGGAAATGGAAAGCCTGTTGTAATATTGATGAAAACCATCATGGGAAAGGGCATCGATTTTATGGAAGGAACGCATGAATGGCATGGTATTGCACCCAATGATGATCAGTTAAAAAAAGCACTGGCGCAGTTGACTGAAACGTTGGGGGATTATTGATGAAGCGATTTGGTGATTTGGTAATTTGAAAATTTGGTAATTTGAAAATTTGGTGATGCGCTGATTTGGTGATGTGTTGATTTGAAAATTTGATGATTTGAAAATTGGTCAATTAAAACGACACATCTTCAAATTGAATAATTTTCAAATCTTCAAATCAATTCATCTTCAAATCGAATCATTTTCAAATCTTCAAATCGAATCATCTTCAAATTGAATCATTTTCAAATCTTCAAATCAATTCATCTTCAAATCGAATCATCTTCAAATCTTCAAATCGCTCCATCTTCAAATCGAATCATTTTCAAATCTTCAAATCAATTCATCTTCAAATCAATTCATCTTCAAATTTTCAAATCGATCCATCTTCAAATTAACCTACCTCAACTCCAACGCCTGATTAGCCGCTTTAGTTGCAGGAAACCAGGACGCCAGTAATGCAATAGCCATCGCGGTAGAAGCTACCAATAAAAAATCTGTTGCAATAAGTTTTACGGGGAAATAATCAATTAAAAATGATCCTCCCTGTAGTTTGATGAATTTAAATTTTATCTGTAACAGGCAAATGATCACGGCCAATGAAATTCCTGTTATGGCCCCGATTCCTCCCAACAAAATACCTTCTGTAAGAAATATTTTTTTCACCTGGTCTTTACTGCTGCCCATGCTCTGCAGAATGGCGATATCCTGTTTTTTTTCCAGTACCAGCATCGTAAGCGCACTCACCATATTAAAAGCTGCAATGATCAATATCAACGTTAGTACTGCATAGATCGCCCATTTTTCCATTTTCATGGTATTGTACAGGTTGGTGTTTTGCTCGTATCTTGTTTGTACTTTGAAATTGGTGCCCAGCAATAGTTGCAGCGTTTTTTTACTTTCCTCAATGTCAGCACCAGGCTTTAGTTTTATCTCTGTAGCGGTGAATTCATTTTCGGATATTCCCATCTGTTGTTTTAAAAAATCGATGTTGGTTATGGCATAACTGTTGTCGAAATCCTGCTGAATATTGAAGACGCCACTTGCAGTAACATTGCCTTCACTAAGCGATTGCAACGGGTCGTTTGACTGGCTGTTTTTTTTGGGAAGAATGATGGTCAGGTTTTGCGGAGCAAAGGCCTCATTGAGGATGATACCTGCTGCATGTTGTATGCCCGAACCAACGATGATTGCCGGGTGATCGGCATCACCAATGATGTATTTACCTCTGGTTATTTTACCGGCAACACCGCTTACCTGTTGAAAATGTTCATCAACTCCTTTCAACCTAACCATCGATTGCAGATCTTCATTTTGCAACAAAGCCGTTTCTTCAGCGATCATAGACAGCTGTTGAATAAAAGGTTGTTTTGAAACCATCGACCGGGTAGTTGAATCCAGCACAAAAGTTTTACCGGTGGCAGGCGTTAGTTTCAGATCGGTATAGAATGAAGAGTATAAAGATTTGACCAGTCCTTCAAACCCATTGAATACACTTAATACCAGCACCTGGCAACAGGTTGCAAATGCAATGACCGCCGTGGTGACCCATGAAATGATGTTGATGGCATTCGCCGATTTTTTAGCCCTGAAGTAACGCCATGCAAAATCGAGGTACATCGTAGTGTATGCAGTTAATGATTATTTATTTTCGTCGCGTGCCTTTATGTCTTTAAAAAGCTGTTCCATCTTATCTACATAATCAAGTGTATCATCAATGAAAAAGCTAAGTTGAGGCATGCTTCTCAATTGATGGCGAACCCTTGCAGTAAGTTCTTTTTTGATTTCCCAGCTTCTGTCCTGGATGGTTTTCAGCGCAGCGATGGGATCTTTCACTTTAAAAAAACTGAGATATATCCTGGCGTCAAATAAATCCGGGGTGATCTTCACCGAAGAAATAGAGATCATGCCGCCATCCATCATGCTTAATCCCAGCCGCTGAAATATTTCATTGATGTCTTTTTCCAACACCGCGGCTACCTGCTTTTGTCTTTTGCCTTCTAACATGCGTTTACACTTTAATCGTTGTAAAATTACTTACTTTGTGCGTTTATATCAGCTTTTATATTTTATCCCCTGCATGAAGAGTTTACGAACCATTTTTAAATACGTAGGTAAATACCCAAGGCTTGTACTAACCTACTTTGGTTTCAACATTTTATCGGCCATTTTCGGTGTTATTTCGCTTGGATTGCTAAGCCCTTTCCTGATGCTCATTTTTAAACAGGGGGATGCTTTTAAAGCGGTATCGGGGAGTGGTTTTTTCAATAGAATAAACCCGGTGAATCATTTCAAAGAATGGCTGTATGGCATTCTAAATACACCTGGTGGAAATATCAAGGCTTTGATGATCATTTGCCTCGTGGTGTTTGTTTCCATTCTTTTAAAGAACCTGTTTGCTTACATGAGCATGTATTTTTTAAATCCGATCCGAAACCTGATCCTGAATGATATGCGCAGCAGCATGTATAAAAAGATACTGCAATTGCCCATTGGTTATTTCAATGAACAACGAAAGGGCGATATCATGAGCAGGCTTTCCAACGATCTTGGAGATGTGGAAAGTTCAACGATCAGCGTACTCGAAAGTATTTTCCGCGAACCCATCACCATCATCCTGTTCTTTATTTACATGATCATCCTGAGCCCGCAACTCACCGTTTTCCTGGTGATCTTTTTACCCGTGGCAGGTTTTATCCTTGGCCGCATAGGTCGGTCACTCAAAAAGGAAAATAAACAAGTGCTGCAGCAGTTTGGTGTGCTGTTTTCTACCATTGAGGAAACGTTGGGGGGTATACGCATAATAAAAGCCTTCAATGCAGAAAAAAAGATACAACGCAAATTTGAGCAGGAGAATGAAGCCATGTATCACCTGAAAAATAAAGCCAATCGGCGAAGAGACCTTGCCTCACCTGTTTCAGAAGCACTGGGCGTTACAGCGGTTTTGTGCATATTGTGGTATGGCGGCAGGCTGGTACTCAATGGCGATCCGTCTTTCACGCTCAATGCCGGTGATTTCCTGGCATATATTGCCATCTTCACCCAGTTGATACAACCGCTCAAAGGATTGTCCAGCGCATCTTATAATATACAGAAAGGAGCTGCCAGCATCGAGCGCATCGAAAGCCTGGTGAATGAACATGTTTCCATCCAGGAACGTCCCGATGCAAAAGAATTAACTGCGTTTACCCGTTCCATTGAGTTACGGAATGTGAGCTTCCACTACGAGGATACACCCATCCTGAAAAATATAAATCTTACCATCGAAAAAGGAAAGACCATAGCATTGGTAGGAAGCAGCGGTGCCGGTAAAAGTACATTGGCCGATCTCATCCCACGATTCATTGATGCAGGTGGCGGTGAGGTAGTGATCGATGGTGTGAATATTAAAGATTACACATTGCATTCGGTGCGAAGCCAGATGGGTATCGTGACCCAGGAAGCAATTCTTTTCAATGATAGTATTGCCAATAACATTGCCCTTGCGAAAGACCATGCAAACATTGAAGAGATCATGCAGGCAGCCGAAATTGCGAATGCCGCCCGTTTTATTGAAACAAAGGAACATGGATACGAGACCAATATCGGTGATCGCGGACTTAAACTGAGTGGTGGTGAACGGCAGCGGATGACGATTGCCCGTGCCGTATTGAAAAACCCGCCTATACTCATCCTCGATGAGGCCACTTCTTCATTGGATACCGAAAGTGAGAAACTGGTGCAGGATGCTATTAATCACCTGATGAATAATCGCACATCGATCGTGATCGCTCACCGGTTAAGTACCATCCGACATGCAGATGAGATCATCGTATTACAAAAAGGAGAGATCGTTGAAAGAGGTACGCATGAAAGCCTGATCAGCCAGAATGGGTTTTATAAAAGGTTGGTGGAGATGCAGGAGGTGAGGTGATGGGGATGCGGGATACTAGATACTTGATACTAGATACTAGATACTTGATACTTGATACTTGATACTTGATACTTGATACTTGATACTTGATACTTGATACTTGATACTTGATACTTGATACTTGATACTTGATACTAGATACTAGATACTAGATACTTGATACTTGATACTTGATACTTGATACTTGATACTTGATACTTGATA